>JALOMZ010000055.1 GCA_025455205.1 Chitinophagaceae bacterium
AATGTTGTCACTCACGTTGGCGGCGCTGAGGTGCTGCCGTAGCCAGTGCAGGTCGTGGTCGTACATCTCCATGATGCGGATGAAGTTGCTGGGTTTGGCCACGTCCATCGCATTGGAGAGGGTGGCTACAGCTTCCTTGTCGGGCATGATGCCTGTGGAGAGGTAGGCCGGAATGGTATCGTTGGCATTGCAGGCGGCAATGAAATGGGCCACGGGCAGTCCGCTGCGGGCAGCAATCATGCCGGCGCAGATATTGCCGAAGTTGCCGCTGGGCACACTGATCACTGGTGGCGTATCATGCGGCCATTGCTGCAGGGCGAAGAAATAATACAGTTGCTGGGGCAGCCAGCGTGCCACGTTGATGGAGTTGGCGGAGGTGAGCTGGTACTGCTGTTGCAGACCGGCATCGGTGAAGGCCTGTTTCACGATGGCCTGGCAATCGTCGAAGGTGCCGGCCACTTCCAGGGCATGTACATTGGCGCCGCAGGTGGTGAGCTGCAGTTCCTGCACGGGGCTCACCTTGCCCGAGGGATAGAGAATGATCACTTCCACGCCCTCCACGCCATCGAAGCCATGGGCTACGGCGCCGCCGGTGTCGCCGGAGGTGGCCACCAGCACCGTTACCCGGCGACGGTTGCCCTTGTTGAAATAGCCGAGGCAGCGGCTCATGAAGCGGGCGCCCACATCCTTGAAGGCCAGGGTGGGGCCATGGAACAGTTCCAGGGCATAACAGTCACTGCCAACGGGCACCAGGGGAAATTCGAAGGCAATGGTTTCTGACACGATGCGGCGCAGTTCCGCTTCCGGGATGCTCTGGCCAACATAAGGCTGCATTATGCGGAAGGCCAGTTCTTCGCGCGACCAGTTGCGCAGCGGCTGTTGTGGCAGCCAGCCACCCAGCAGCGGGATGCGTTCGGGGTAATACAGTCCTTTGTCGGGGGCTTGTCCGGCCACGGTGGCGGTACGAAAGTCTACCGGCGCCGCCTGCCGGTTGGTGCTATAGTAGATCATGTTGGGTTTTCAGATTTGAGGATCACGCCCTGCTGGTTGATGCGGGTAACATAGGTATGGAAGTCGATGCCCAGCCGGGTGAATACCGCAGCCATTTCAGCCGCAACCTGTTGTGCGGTTGTTTCTGTAGCGCTGAGCATGAATACCGACGGGCCCGATCCGGAGATACCGCCGCCGAGGGCGCCGGCAGCCAGGCAGCGCTGTTTCAGTTCATCAAAGCCCGGGATGAGGATGCTGCGTACCGGTTCAATGATATGATCCTGCAGCGAGCGGCCAATGAGGGCCAGGTCGTTTTGGAGGATACCGGCCACCAGGCCTGCAATATTGCCCCATTGCTTGATGGCATCTTTCAGCAGGATATTCTGTTTAAGGATGGCCCGGGCATCGGCCGTGCGTACTTCTATCTGCGGGTGCACGATGCTCACATGCAGGTCGGGTGCCGGCAGGGCCACAATATCGAGCGGGTGGATGGACCTGATCAGGGTGATGCCGCCATAAATACAGGGAGCGATATTGTCGGCATGCTTTACGCCGCTGGCCACTTTCTCGCCGAACATGGCAAATTGCACCAGTTCTTCGTTGGAGAAACGATTGCCCAGCAGGTGGTTAGCGGCCACCACGGCGCCGGCGGCACTGGCGGCAGAAGAGCCGATGCCGCTGCCGGGCTTGATGTGCTTACGGATGGTGAGGTCAAAGCCTACAGGCCCTTCCACCGCGTCGAGCAGGGCCAGCAGGGCGGCGCCGGCCACATTCTTCTCCGGTTCGGTAGGCAGCTGGTACACGGGGTCGGGCTGTATCACCACCCGGCGTTCCGGCAGCAGGCGCAGCTCCATTTCATCGCAGGGATCATAGAGGGCAAAACCCAGCACGTCAAAGCCGCAGACCATATTGGCCACCGTGCCGGGAGATAGTATCGTAATGCTATTGTTCATGGCAGGGTATTTACTGACTGATGACCCGTATGATATCGGCAAATACGCCGGAGGCGGTAACATCGGCGCCGGCTCCGGCCCCCTTGATCACCAGCGGCTGCTCGGGGTAGCGCTGGGTGTAGAAGAGCACGATATTGTCTTTTCCGTACAGGTGGTAGAAGTCGGATTCCGGCGCTATATGCTGCAGGCCCACAGAGGCCTTGCCATTGCGGAACACCGCAACGAACTTGAGCTTGCAACCCTTGTCCTGCGCGGCTTTCAGCAGACCCGCAAAATGGGCTTCATGCTTCGCCATTTCGGCATAGAAGTCTTCCACGCTGCCTTCCATGCAGGAGGGTGGCAGGAAACCGTTGTTGGCAATGTCTTCCATCTCCATGGTGTATCCGGCTTCGCGGGCCAGGATGAGGATCTTGCGCATCACGTCGGTGCCGCCGAGGTCGAGGCGCGGATCGGGCTCAGTGTATCCTTCGGCCTGTGCCTGGCGCACCACTTCCGCAAAGGGGCGGCTGCCATCGTAGTGGTTGAATACAAAGTTGAGGGTGCCGCTGAGTACGGCTTCGATGCGGTGTACCACGTCGCCGCTCTTCACCAGGTCGTTGAGGGTGCCTATCACGGGAAGGCCGGCGCCCACATTGGTTTCGAAGAGGAAGCTGGTATTGTATTCGCGGGCCAGCGATTTGAGTTTGCGGTAGTTGCTGAAGGCGGAGGAAGCCGCCACTTTGTTACAGGCTACCACGGCAATGCTCTTGCGCAGCATCTTTTCATAGAGGCCTGCCACCACGTCGCTGGCCGTGATGTCTACAAACACGCTGTTGCGCAGGTTGCGGCCAATGATGCTGTCGGCCAGTTGTTCTGGTGTCTGGTCTTCGCCATTCTGAAGCAATTCCTGCCAGCGGCTGAGGTCAACACCTTCCTCGCTGAAATACATCTTGCGGCTGTTGGCAATACCCACAATGCGCACCTGCATGCGCAGTTGCTCCGACAGGAAGGACTGCTGCTGGCGTATCTGTTCCAGCAGGCGGCGGCCCACATTACCCACACCCACCACAAAGAGGTTGAGCTGTTTCTTCACTTCTTCAAAGAAGGCTTCGTGCAATACGTTTACGGCCTTCTTCACATCGCGGCAGGCTATCACGGCGGAGATGTTCTTTTCAGATGAGCCCTGTGCTATGGCGCGCACGTTGATGCCGTTGCGGCCCAGGGCGGCAAACATCTGCCCGCTGATACCGGGGTGGCTCTTCATCTGGTCGCCTACGAGGGCCACGATGGAGAGGTCGGATTCTACGGCCACCGGTTCCACTTTGCGGGTGGCTATTTCCACTTCGAAGGCGGCATTGGCAGCCTGGGCGGCTTTGGCGGCATCGGCGGCGTGTATGCCCACGCAGATGGAGTGTTCTGATGAACCCTGGGTGATGAGGATGACATTTACTTTTTCCTGGGCCAGGGCTTCAAAGAGGCGCTTGCTGAAACCTGGTATACCCACCATGCCGCTGCCTTCCAGGCTCAGCAGGCTGATATTGGAGATGCTGGAGATGCCGCGGATGAAGCCACTGTCGTTGGCTGTTTCATGCTGTATGAGGGTGCCATGGTCCTGCGGGGCAAAAGTGTTCTTGATCCACACCGGTATCTGCAGTTGCATAGCTGGCTGTATGGTGGGCGGGTAGATCACTTTGGCACCGAAATGCGAGAGTTCCATGGCTTCCTGGTAGGAGATCACAGGCAGGGGGCGGGCGTTGCTCACCCAGCGCGGGTCGGCGGTCATCATGCCGCTCACGTCGGTCCATATTTCCAGCGCCTCAGCTTGTAGGGCAGCAGCATAAATAGCCGCTGTATAATCCGATCCGCCGCGACCGAGGGTGGTGGTGAGTCCCTGGGGGTCGGCGGCAATGAAGCCGGGGGCGATGAAGAGGGGCGCGCCGGAATTTGACACGGCTTCGCGGATGCGGGGATTGGTGGCGCCAAAGTCTACGGCAGCATGGCCAAACTGGCTGTCGGTGGCTATGAGGGCGCGCGAGTCGAGCCAGGCATGCGGCACGCCGGTGGATTGCAGGTAGCCGGCAATGATGCGGGAGGAGAGGAGTTCGCCAAAGCTCACAATGCGGTCTTTGCTGCGGGGCGAGAGTTCCTGCAGGCGGTATACGCCTTCGCAGATGGCTTCCAGCTCATTGCAGAGTTGCTTTACCAGCGAGAGGCAGGCGCTTTGGTTGCTCACGGGCAGCAGCTCGCGCACGGTGTCGATATGCCTTTTCTCAATGGACTGCAGCAGTTCCTGGTATTGCTCATTGCCTGCTTCGGCCAGCTGACCACAGGCGATGAGCTGATCGGTGGTGCCGCCGAGGGCGGATACTACTACGAGTTTTTGTGGGGCAGGATGCTGCAGGAAAATGTCGCAGGCCAGTTTGATGTTGGTGCTGTTGGCGACGGAGGAACCGCCGAACTTAAGAACGTGCATATATAGTTGTCGTATGGGTATAATGTGGAATGGATCAGGATGCCGGGTAACGGTTTCCCGGGGGGATGCTCAGCCGCAGGGGCCCTATGGTAATATGTGACATGTACAACCCTCAGCGGGTTGTAATAATGGTAGTGATGGTAGTGGCAACAAATGCCGCCATCAGGGCTATGCGCACCATGAGCAGCCAGCGATGGCCGGGAGCAGCTACAGGATATGTATGCGTGGTGGATAGCATATAATACAGCAAATATAATGACCCGACTTATTACTTGGATAATTTCACTCAATAATTGTATTATTATTGAAAGTGTTCAATAATGGCATTGTATGCTTAGATAATATAAAAGCAGCTCCCGGGGGAGCTGCTTCGTTTTATACAAGGTGCGGGGGTGGGATTCAGAAAGCGTATACCGCGGCCAGCAGGGCGTTGGCGCTGGTTTTGGTGCCGTTGCCACTGGCATCAACGAAGATGGCCTGGCTGGCTTGCTCCAGCCGTAGCTCGGGGATGAGGGTGAGTGCCCCCAGCCGGATATTGGCCGACAGGGTATTGGCAAACACATGGCCGCCTGCAATACCGGGTACGCCGCCAAACACGTTGATCTGCTTGTTGTCTTCAAAGAGTTCGCTGCGCAGCGTGAGGCCAAAGGTTTTGCTGGCATCGAAGTTGAGGTAGAGGGCAGAGCCCCACCAGTTGCTGGCTTCGCCAAATTTGCCGTCGGTCTTTTCCTGGTAGCTGGCCATGGTGCCGTTGTAGCCGAGCGAGAAGGCATCGGAGAGCCCGAGGGTGACTACGGCGTCCAACTGGCGCATCCGGGTGGAGTCGGTGGATTTGCCGCCCACATAGTTGAGGTAGAGTTTGAGTTTTCCATTGGCGGTGGCGGTGCTGAACTGGCCAATGATGTATTTGGGTGCCACGCTGCTGCGGTAGTCTGTTTGGTTGGATACACCCAACATCAGGCCGCTACTGCCAAACTTGTAGTCGGCCTTGATGCCGGTATGGGTGAAGGGGCCGTAAGAAAACATATAGCTCATGCTGTAATTGCGGTTCAGCGGGGCATCCACCAGTTCATAGCCCACATGCGTGGCCCAGCTGCCGGCGGTGAAGGTGAGTTTGTCGCTCACGGCATAGGTAACATAGAGCTGCTTCACGGCCTGGGCAATGCCATCGTCGGTATAGGCAAATTCTTTCGCCCGCTGCCCAAAGCCCAGGTCGGCTACCACGCCCACCTTGCCAAACGATTTTTCCAGCTTTACAGAGGCCATGCCCAGCTCGAAGGAGTTGTGCGAATTGGTGAAACTGGTTTTATTGTTGGCTGCTGTTTTGGCAAAATCGTAGCGGTAGTAGATATCGGCAAAGCCTGAGATCTTGAGGGGACTGGCTTCTTCCTGCTTCGTAGAGTCTTCCTGGGCCATGAGCGCGGTGCTGAAAAGGCACACCAAACCTGTAGCTACAAATTTTTGTAACATTGCAATGCATTTTTAATGTGAATGAAGGGGTACCGTCAGGCTATGCCAGTAGCCTGGGCACACGGTACCTTTTCTTTTTTTGCCGGTGCCGCAGCGGGGTTGTTGTTAGTTTGGATAAAAGACCGGCCAGCCGAAGTGCCAGCTTGCAGCCAGCCGGTCTGTAAGGAAATGGAAAGGGTTGGTTGAAAAGGAGGGATGGATTGATGTAATACTGTTGTTGTTGCAGGGGTGCCGGCATTAGTCTTCCAATTCGGCTGCCAGCAGGGTTACTTCTTTCTCTTTCATTTTGCCATTGGTATGTACCAGCAGGGTGCCCTGCACATATTTTTCGTTGTGCTGTGAAGCATCGAGGCCCATTTCTTCATCTTCCACGCTCACGCGCAGGGGCAGCACCAGGTCGATGAACTTGAAGATCAGGTACGACATCACAAAGCTGAAGCCAACGGCAATGAGCATGCCCTTGAGCTGGGTGAAGAAGAATTCGGCGTTGCCATAGGCGAGGCCATCGGCACCGGCCGCGTTTACCGTTTTGGTGGCAAATACGCCGGTGAGCAGCATGCCCACAATGCCGCCCACGCCGTGGCAGGGGAACACATCAAGGGTATCATCAAGGCTGCTCTTGGTTTTGAAGTGTACCGCCAGGTTGCTTACCAGGGCGGCTACCACGCCAATGAAGATGCTCTGCGGAATGGCTACGAAGCCGGCACCGGGGGTGATGGCTACCAGGCCTACCACAGCACCAATGCAGAAGCCTAGTACGGAGGGCTTCTTGCCGCGCATTACATCAAAGAACATCCAGCTCAGACCGGCTGCAGCGGCAGCGGTGTTGGTGGTGGCAAAGGCCGAAACGGCCAGACTGTTGGCGCCCAGGGCAGAGCCGGCATTGAAACCGAACCAGCCAAACCAGAGCAGGCCGGTGCCAATGAGTACG
Organism: Chitinophagaceae bacterium; assembly: GCA_025455205.1. Classification (GTDB taxonomy): domain Bacteria; phylum Bacteroidota; class Bacteroidia; order Chitinophagales; family Chitinophagaceae; genus Phnomibacter. The sequence goes on from JALOMZ010000055.1 coordinate 6,797, forward strand.
TAAGGGATATTAGCCGGGGGAACTTCTTCCTGCATGAGTTTGCTCTTGCGGGGCTTGAGCACCAGGGCTCCGGCCAAGGCGGCGCAACCGGCAGAGATATGTACCACCGTGCCGCCGGCGAAATCCAGTACGCCCATCTTGAAGAGGAAGCCCTCGGGGTGCCAGGTCCAGTGGGCCAGCGGGGCATACACCAGCAGGCCAAACAGGGCAATGAAGAGGATATAAGCTGTGAAGCGGATACGCTCGGCCACAGCGCCTACTACCAGGCCAGGCGTGATAATGGCAAACATGAGCTGGAAGAAGGCGAACAGGGGTTTGGGGATGGTGGGTGCCAGCGACCAGGGCTCGCCGCTCATTACATCCTTAAAGAAGAGGTGGGTGGTAGGGTTGCCAATAAAGCCGCCAATGGATTCGCCAAAGGAAAGGCTGTAGGAAACCACGATCCAGAGGGTGCTCACAATACCGGCAGCCACTACGCTTTTGATCATGGTGCTGATCACATTCTTGCGGTGCACCATGCCGCCATAGAAAAAGGCCAGGCCGGGGGTCATCAGGAATACCAGGGCCGTGGCAATGAGGATCCAGGTGATGTCGGCACCGGAATACAGCTTGCCCCCATCGTCGAAGGTGGGCATAGAGGGAATGAATAGGGCCGCAATGGACACGCCCGCCAGAATGAGGAAGGGGGCGATCTGCTTGATTGTTTTCTTAGCCATGCCAGTTTTGGTTTTAGTGAAGTATAATGAAGTAATTTATATTCCGAATTCTAAGATATATTATTATTCGTTAGACATAATTTATGTAACCTTCATTTCGAATAAAATAATTTACATATTTATATTCATAATGTGAATAAGTAAAATAATTGGCCCGACGGGCCAATTATTCGTTTTTTATTGAAGGAAACTGAAAAGCGGGCTTTCTTCCTTGCTTTCGAGCAGGGAGCTGCCCATCAGGTATTCGTCCACTTTGCGGGCGCATTCACGACCCTCACTGATGGCCCATACCACCAGGCTCTGGCCCCGGCGCATGTCGCCACAGGCAAATACTTTCGACAGGGTGGTCTGGAAATGCTGCTCCGAAGCCTTCACATTACCGCGCTCATCCAGCTCCAGTTCCAGGTCGCTCACCGGGCCCTCGTGCTGCGGATGCACAAAGCCCATGGCCAGCAGCACCAGGTCGGCGGGGATCTCGCGCTCCGAGCCTTCCACTTCCTTGAATTTCAGGGGGCGTCCATCGGCCGACAGTTCCCATTCGAGGTCAACAATGCGCAGGGCCTTCACGGCGCCTGTTTCATCGGCAATCACTTCCTTGGTAGAAACGGCCCAGCGGCGCTCGCAGCCTTCTTCGTGGCTGCTGGTGGTTTTGAGCACCATGGGATAGGTGGGCCAGGGCATGGCGGTGGTGCGGTTTTCAGGCGGCTGGGGCAGCAACTCAAACTGGGTAACACTCAGCGCCCCGTGGCGGTTGCTGGTGCCCACGCAGTCGCTGCCGGTATCGCCGCCGCCAATCACCACCACGTGCTTGCCCGCGGCAGAGATCTCTTCGGTCCATTGGCTGCCGGCAAAGCCCCGTTCCTGCGTGAGGTCTTTGGCCGGTTCGGCCACACGCTTGTTCTGCTGCTTCAGGAACTGCATGGCAAAGTAAACACCCTTGCTCTCGCGGCCCTTAACGTTCAGGTCGCGGGGAATGGTGGAACCGCCCGCCAGCACAATGGCCTGGTACTCGCGCAGCAGGTCGCCGGTGGCAAGGTCGGTGCCCACATGGGTGTTGCAGCGGAACTGCACCCCTTCTTCTTCCATCAGCTGC
>JALOMZ010000056.1 GCA_025455205.1 Chitinophagaceae bacterium
ATCCTCACGTCCATCGGACTGGAAGTGGAGAGCCTTGAATATTATGAAAGCCTCAAGGGTGGTCTGCAGGGGCTGGTAATAGGGGAGGTGCTCACCTGCGAGAAACATCCGGATGCCGACAAACTTTCTGTAACCACCGTGAAGGTGGGCGCAGGCGATCCCCTGCAGATTGTATGCGGGGCTCCCAATGTGGCCGCCGGCCAAAAAGTGGTGGTGGCCACGGTGGGCACTACCATTTATCCCGCCAGCGGTGAGCCCATGACCATGAAAAAGGCGAAGATCAGGGGCGTGGAAAGCCAGGGCATGATCTGTGCCGAAGATGAGATTGGCTTGAGCGATGACCATGCGGGCATCATGGTGCTGCCGCCTTCGGTAGCAGCTGGCACGCCCGCTGCTGAATACTTCAGTGTGTATACCGACTGGATCTATGAGATAGGCCTTACGCCCAACCGCATGGATGCCATGAGCCACCTGGGCGTGGCCCGTGACGTATGCGCTTACCTCTCGCACCACCACAAGCGCCATATCCAGGTGCAATCGCCGCTGCGCAATGGCGCCTGGAAGGTGCAGGACCCCAAGGCCATGCCCATAGAAGTGGTGATCGAAAATAAGGAAGCCTGCCAGCGTTATGCGGGTGTAAGCATCACCGGTGTGAAGGTTCAGGAAAGCCCGGCCTGGCTGCAGGACAGGCTCAGGAGCATCGGACTGCGGCCTATCAACAATGTGGTGGACATCACCAACTTCATCCTCCATGAAACAGGCCAGCCCCTGCATGCTTTCGATGCCGACCAGATCAAGGGCAGCAAGGTGATTGTACAGAACCTGCCTGCCAATACGCCCTTCACCACCCTGGATGAGAAGGAACGTAAACTGCATGCCGAAGACCTGATGATCTGCAACGGGCTTGGCGAACCCATGTGCATTGGCGGGGTATTTGGCGGCCTGCACAGCGGCGTGTCAGACAGCACCACCAATATATTCCTGGAGAGCGCCTGGTTTCACCCGGTAAGCATCCGCAAGACCTCCTTCCGCCATGGCCTGCGTACCGACGCTGCCGCCCGTTTTGAAAAAGGGGTGGACATCAGCAGTACGGTAAACGTGCTCAAGCGGGCCGCCAGCCTCATTGTGGAAACCGGTGGCGGCCAGATAGGCAGCGAGGTGGTTGACGTATATCCCGAACCGCACGAACGCAAACAGGTAGCCATCAAGTTCCACTACCTGAAGAAGCTCAGTGGCAAGAATTACCACCCCGATGCGGTGAAGAACATACTGGAGAGCCTGGGTTTTGAATTCATCAAGGAGGGCATGGACGACCTGTGGTTTGCCGTGCCGCACAGCAAGCCCGATATCTCCCTGCCGGCCGACATTGTGGAAGAGATCATGCGCATAGACGGTTACGACAATGTGGACATACCGGCAGCCATCACCATGTCGCCGGCTGCTGACCTTTTGGGACCTGCTGAGATGCTGCAGGAGAAGCTGGCCAACTACCTGGCAGGGCTGGGCTTCAACGAGATACTCACCAATTCCATCACCAACAGCAAGTATTACAGCGAGGAAGTATTGGCCCAGGGCGTGCGCATGCTCAACAACCTGAGCGCCGACCTGGATATGCTGCGTCCTTCGTTGTTGGAAACAGGTCTGGAAAGCGTGGTGAACAACCTCAACCGCAAGAACCATAACCTGCGTTTCTTCGAATTCGGCAAGACCTACCACAGCGAAGGGGTAGGACAATACACCGAGCGTCGCCGGCTGGCCCTTTTCCTGACCGGCCAGTTGTCAACGGCCCACTGGCGGCAACCATCCACCGAGGCGGATATTTTTTACCTCAAGGGGGTGGTATCCAACCTGCTGACTGCCCTGGGACTCAGCAAGCTGAAATTTATGGCTGGCGAAGAGGCTGCCACCGTGCACGGCCTGCGGGTGCAGGCTGCTGGCACTGAGCTGGGCATCCTGGGCGTGGTGCATCCGGCAAAACTGAAGCGCTTCGACATCAAACAGCCGGTGCTGTATGCCGATCTCGACTGGAACGCCTGCCTGGAGCTGGCGCTGCAGCAAAAGATCGAATACCGCGAGCTGGCCCGTTTCCCGGCCGTGGAGCGCGATCTTGCCCTGGTGGTAGACAAAGACCTGCCCTACGAGCAGGTAGAAGCTGCTGTGGCCCAGGCCAAACTGCCCAGGCTCACCGGCATCCGCCTTTTCGATGTGTTCGAGAGCGATAAGATCGGTGTCGGCAAAAAATCACTGGCCATCAACTTCACCTTCCAGGATGCGGAGAAGACACTGACCGACACGGAAGTGGAATCCATGATGAACAAGCTGATGAAACTGTTCGAAAAAGAACTGGGCGCAGAAATCAGGAAGTAGGGATTCCTTCTCTCACCAGGTTGAAAATTTCCACAAAGCAGCCGGCACTGGCAGCCGCTGCTGAATATGGCAACAAGCTTTATTACCTTGCGACCATGCAAAAAGATGCTACTGCACATTTCCAGGAACTGGCCGGCAAGCTCCAGCAGCTGCTGAAATGGCAAGACCAGCTGATGCGCGAAAATGAGCGGCTGAAGCTGGAATGCACCCAGTTGCGCGAACAGGCAGCGGCCGACGGGCAGGAAATAACGGCACTCAAAGACCAGATCGCCATTCTGCAAACCGCCGCCGGCAATATGAGCGAATCGGAAAAGAAAGCCTTTGAAAAAAGGATCAACCAATACATACGCGACATCGACAAAGTGATCGCGCATCTCAATACCGCATAAACCTGCTGCCTTGGAAGAGCTGATTCCGATTACCATCAATATTGGCGACCGCAATTACCGTATCAGGGTGGAGCCCCGCAATGAAGAGACCGTGCGCAAAACGGTGAAGTTCATTCATGAAAAAGTGCAGGAGTTCAAAGGCCTGTATGCCGGCAAGGATATGCAGGACTATGTTGCCATGGCCCTCATCTGGTTTGCCACGCAAAATGCACAGCAGGTGCAGGGGCAGCTGCTGTCACAGGAGCTGATAGACGGCTTCGAGAGGCTGGACCAGCTCATCACCAAAGGACTGGCGGCTGCCGAAGGCCGGCCTTGAGAGGCAATAATCCTCCCTTTACAGCGTTTAATGGGTCCGCACAGGCCGGCTCCTGGCCGCATTGTGCCACTACACTGATTCTAATTTATTGCTAATCAATCCATTAAATGCTATGAAGGCACTGGCATCCCTGCTGCGTATGCTGCTATTGGCCAGTCTGGCCTTGCCGGCATGGGCCGGATCGGGAAAAAAGACCTACGAAAAGGAGGCCATGCAGTACCGCATGCCGGCTCCCTACCTGAAGCTGGCTACCGACCTGTACCAGGAGATGGACCTGATGGCGCACGGACTGGAAAAAGACATCTTCCTCAAGGCCTACAAAGGGTACCTGTGGCTGGTGAGCCGCGGACAGGTGCGCAATCCGCATATGCTCTCCATTGCCGATTTCAGCCAGAGCAACCAGAACAAACGCCTGTACATCATTGACCTCCGTAACCGCCGCCTGCTGATGCAAACCTTTGTTTCGCACGGTCGTAACAGCGGCGAGGATATGGCCACCTCTTTCAGCAATGCCAATAACAGCAATAAGAGTGTGCTGGGCTTTCTGCTCACCGCTGAAACCTATACAGGCGAATACGGCCTGGCCCTCCGGTTCAGTGGCCTGGAAAAGGGTATCAACGACATGGTGCGGCAACGGGCCATTGTGCTGCATGGCAGCAAGTTTGTGAATGAACGGGAGTTTGCCCGCCGCGGCGAAATGGTGAACAGCCTGGGCTGTCCTGCCGTACCCATGGCGCAGAGCAAAACCATCATACAGGCCATCAAGGGCGGCAGTGTGTATTTCATATACCACCCCGATGAAAACTATGCCCGCAGGTCGGGCATCCTCAATGCCAGCCTGGAATGGGGCTGGATGGCGCCGGCCACCCTGCTGCCGCAGGCTACAGATTCCGTACCGCCACCGGGCAGTGTTACCTCAAAAACATATTGAAGCAGCAAGGGTATTCCATCGGTGAGGCCATTGGAGCGGTGACGGATACTGTTCTCCGCATATAATCCATCATCGTCTGCTTACAGGGATACCGTGTTACGCCATGATGAATGCTGCCGCAGCCTGGCTGATGGCTCCGGCCAGGTAACCGGCATAAATTTCACCGGGCGCGTGGGCTGAACGCAGCAGGCGGGCCGTACCAACCAGTCCGGCCAGTACTACCACCGGCGCCAGCCAGCCCAGGGGCCAGTGCAGATCGGCGCGGGCCTGCAGCACAAAGAACAGGAGGGCGCCGCCTGCCGCAATGGTGTGCAGGCTGATCTTGAAGAATATATTGGTGAACATGGCCGCGCAGCTGGCAATGAACACCCCCAGCAGCCATTGCTGCATGGCAGGGGGGATGGCCTCCAGGTTGCGGCCAATGTAGAAAGCCCAGAAATAAAAGATCAGCACCACATTGAGTGGGATAATGCGGTCGCGCCGGCTTTCGAGATACATATTGGGAATGAACTTCAGGCGCCAGAGCAGGAACACCACAAATCCCGGCAGTAATACGGTGTTGATAAAGGTCATGGCCATCAGCCGTACCCGGATCCCGCCATCGGTGAGGAGGTAATTGATGGGGTGCAGGTACAGCAACATCCAGACTACGATGATGGGTACAAACAGCGGGTGGAAGAGGTAGGAAACCACCTGCGCCAGGCTGCGTAACCAGACAGGGGCATTGTAGTTGGGAACGGGTGCTGTTGTATCAGGCGTGTTCATACAGGCAGGGGTTGTGGCACGGCTTTGTCAGAGTTCTTTGCGCAAACGGGCTACCGGAATATTCAGCTGCTCGCGGTATTTGGCCACCGTGCGGCGCGCAATATTATATCCTTTTTCCTTGAGCATGTCTGTCAGCTGGTCGTCGCTCAGGGGTTTGCGCTTCTCCTCGCCCTCCACCAGGTCGCTCAGAATCTTCTTCACCTCCCGGGTACTCACCTCCTCGCCGCTTTCGGTGCTCAGGCTTTCGCTGAAGAAAAACTTCAGTCGGTAGGTGCCATATTCGGTTTGCACAAACTTACTGTTGGCCACCCGGCTCACCGTGCTGATGTCCAGCCCGGTTTTCTCGGCAATATCTTTCAGGATCATGGGCCGCAGGGAGGTTTCATCGCCGGAAAGGAAGAACTCCTTCTGGTGCATCATGATGGCGTACATGGTGTTGTACAGGGTTTCATGGCGCTGCTTGATGATGTCTATGAACCACTTGGCCGCATCAATTTTCTGCTTGATGAACATCAGCGCATCCTTCTGCTGTTTGTTCTTCCTGTTTCCGCGTTCATACTCGCGAAGCATATCGCGGTAATCGCTGCTGATGCGGAGCTCCGGCGTATTCCTGTTGTTGAGGGTGAGCTCCAGCTTGCCGTTGATATTTTCTATGTAGAAGTCGGGGATCACATAGGTCTCCGCCTTGTTGATGGAGCTGACCACACCGCCCGGCTTGGGGTTCAGCTTTATGAGCTGGTTCATCACCTCGCGCAGCGATTCCTCATCAATGTTGAGGCCGCGCTGGATCTTTTCGTAGTGCTTCTTGGTGAATTCGTCAAAATATTGCTGCATGGCCTGCAGGGCCAGGTCTACGTCTCTGCCTTCACTGCGTTGCCGCAGCAGCTGCAGTACCAGGCATTCCTGCAGGTTGCGGGCGCCCACACCTGCGGGCTCAAAGCTGTGCTGCACCTGCCGGAGCAGGTATTCCACTTCTTCTTCGGTGGTGAGTACATTCTGGCGGAAGGCCAGGTCGTCTACAATGGAAGGGATCTCGCGCCGCAGGTAGCCATCTTCATCTATGCTGCCCACAATTTGTTCTGCCACCCGCTGTTTGCGTTCGTCCAGTTCCAGCAATCCCAGCTGGTTTACCAGCAGGTCGTGCAGGCTGCTTTCCACTTTTATGGCTGCAGGGGTCTTTTCCTCGGATTCGCCGTAATTGATATCACGTGTTTGGTAATCCGGCACATCATCTTCCGGATCCCAGTTGGCATCATCCATCCCTTCAAATTCAAAGGGGCTGTCAAATTCTTCCTCTGCAGATTCTCCGCCCTCGGTGTCGGGAGCGCTGAAATCTTCCGGCGCTTCCTGCTGAAGCAGGTCGGCATCTTCCCGGTTGTCCGTTTCCTCGCCCAACTCAAGCGCAGGGTTCTCCTCCATCTCTTCCTTGATGCGCTCCTCCAGGTTGGCAGCAGGAATCTGCAGCAGCTTCATCAGCTGTATCTGCTGCGGCAGCAGTTTTAAATGCTGTCTTTGCACCTGCCTCAAACCTTGTCCAAATGCCATGTGTTAACAGGGGAGATTCTCAATTGTAATGCGGTAAATTTACAGGGGAAGACCCATGCAATAACGATGAAGGGAGTAATTTTTACAATTTTGGCATCATTCTTGATGTGGGCGGCCGCTGCTCAATCACTATTCATTGATAATCAATCGAATTTTTCGTTCAAGTGGCAACCCGACCCGAAGCGTATTTTTAACAACGCCCCCCAAACCCAGCGGCTTCCCTTCCAAAAAGAGGTGAAAAAGATGGCCCCGGCGCCAATGGTCGTCCGCGCCGATTACTACGCCCGGCAAATGGCATGGACCTGCCGGCAGGAATGGAAACTGGAGCAGGCGGCCCGCCTTCCGCTTCGCCTGCGGCTGGGCAGCAAGGAGCAGGTGGACTGGCTGGAGGGGAAGGGGAGGTGATGGCACGCGGGCCTTGTTCTATACTGCATGAGTTTCAGTCGCCGTCGATAGTGTTATCACCAACGACTCCAGACATAATGCGTGGTGCGTTTCTAAAGATGGCCATGGAACTGCTGGTGATAACACCAGCAGCGGCGGCCGGGCACAGGTGGTGATAGCGTCAGCCCCGGCGGGGGGCAGCGGCAATGCCCATGCCTTTATTGCTCCTCGTCAAAATAGATCTTGTAATAGTGCTTCCCGGTCACCTCATCGTATCCCCGCTCAATCAGATCGCGGCGGCCATGAATGTAAATGTGGAAGTTCTTGTCGAGCTTCAGCACGCTCTTGAACACCTTGCTCTGCTTCTTCACGGCCGATAAATGGATGTCAAATTCATCATCCAGCTGCACCTGCCGGTTCTTTTCATAGTTGTCCTTAAACTGGTGGAACTGCTCCACCATATCGGGCAGGGCAATCACTTCGCTGGTGAATTCCTCCATGCTGAACTGCTCCTTCTCCTTGAAGTAATCCAGGCTGCGCTGCATCATGTCTATCTGCTGGCCCTTGGTCACTTCAAAATGTTCGGGCAGCTCCTGGGTCACAAACTGGCGGCACAGGCTCAGCACTTCATTGGTATGATGGTAGTTGTCGGCTACCGGTTCAATCTGCAGAAATTCCTTCACCCAGTACTGGGCATCCTGCTGCTTGTTGGTGTTGTCAATAATGCACACCCGGTAGCCATCGGCTTCTTCTTTTTTGAAGATGAGGCAGGCCTTGTCAGGCTTGCCCATATTGATGCCCTCCTCGGCCACCACTTCCAGGCTCTTGCCATGCTGCAGCAGCTTGAGGAAAGTGTCTTTGGTTTCACTCTTTACCAGCACCACGGCATCCACTTCATCGTTGTCCAGCATCAGCCCCGTAAGCTGCACCACATACAACTCGCCTTCCTTGATGCGGGTATGGGTGCTCACCTGGTACAGCAACTGGGCAATGTGGCGGGTTTCGGCTACAAAATCATCGGGCCGGCTGAAAATATGCTTCACATAGGTATACACCTCATTTAGGCCCAGGCTGCTGTGGTGGGTGAAATGGTATTGCTCGTGCTCGTTGAAGTGCTGCAGCAAATACTTGGCCAGCATCTGGCGCACCAGCTCATCGTTCAGGGTCAGTTGATTCTCACTCAGCACCAGACGCTCGCCCCGGGCAATATTGCCCACCTTATGTACAATGGCTTTTACGATGGATACGTTTCCGGCATTCATAGGCGGCGAAGATAATGGGCCGGCTGTGTCTGCCTGCACCTCCCCAGTTGCCCGGTTCATAAAGTGGCGGCCGGGCGCTCAAAATTCCAGCCGCCAAATGCGTCTTCTGCGTACATTGCCTTTCCTTAAAACGATTGACATGTCATTGAACCGACGCCATTTCCTTCAGTCATCCGCCATCCTTTCTGCGGGCGCCCTGCTGCAGCCTGACCGTCTCTTTGCAATGCCTGCCGGCGACAAAGTGCGTCTGGGCTTCATAGGCGTGGGCCTGCGCGGGCAGAGCCACCTCGACCTGGCCCTGCGCCGTACCGATGTTACTGTAGTCTCCATTTGCGATATAGACGAAGGCATGCTGAAGACCAGCCTCGACATGGTGGGCAAGAGCGGCAAGGCAATGCCCAAAGTGTACAAGGGAGACAACTATGCCTATCGCAAGCTGCTGGAAGCCAAAGACATTGACGCCGTGGTCATTTCCACGCCCTGGGAATGGCATAAGCCCATGATCATTGATGCACTCGAGCGCGGTATAAAATATGTGGGCACAGAAGTGATGCTGGGCATCACCCTGCAGGACCACTGGGATGTGGTGCATGCGGCTGAAAAGTACAAAGCC
>JALOMZ010000057.1 GCA_025455205.1 Chitinophagaceae bacterium
CTCCGAGAATATTCCGCACGTTATGTATGCCCTGTCTTTTCAACAGTGAGCAGGCGATAACACTACGGTAGCCACTGGCGCAGTGCAGGTATATATTGGCTTCCTCCGGCAGCGTGGCAATGCGCATGGTGTCGTGCAATTCAGCCAGGGGCAGGTGCATGGCGCCCACCACATGGCCGCTGCCATATTCGGCTTCTGTGCGCACATCCACCACCAGCAGCTGGTCATCAAAGGGCAGGTCCATGGCCAGTTCATCGGCTTCCACATCAATAACCATGTCAATGGGCTTGCCGGCCTGCTGCCAGGCAGCGAATCCGCCGTTGAGGAACCCGCCAAAATGCTGGAACCCCACGCGGGCCAGTCGGGTGATGGTTTCCTGCTCGCGGCCGATGTCGGCCACCACCAGGATGGTTTTGTCAAAAGGCAACAGGCTGCCTGCCCATTCAGCAAAGCGGCCTTCGAGCCCGATGCTGATGGCATCGGGCACAAAGCCCTGCGTAAATTCGGTTGCCTTGCGGCTGTCAACCACCAGCACCTCATCGCCCTGCATTTTTTGCTCAAATGCTTCCGGGCTGAGGGCTTGAAGTCCTGCCGCCATCAACTGGTCCAGGGGTTGATATCCCTTTTGATTGATGGCTGCATTCAACGGGAAATAAGCAGGTGCGGGCGACAGTCCCTTGGTGAGGGCTTCCACAAAGGCTTCCCGGCTGCTGGCGGTAAAAGCATAATTGGATTGTCTTTCGCGGCCCAGGGTGCTGTGGGTTTCGGGGCCCAGGTTTTTGCCGCAGGCACTGCCGGGGCCATGCGCCGGGTAAACCAGAATATCATCAGCCAGCGGCGCAATTTTCTGGTGCAGGGAATCATACAACATGGCGGCCAGCTCCTCACTGCTGTGATGGCCACTGCTGAGATCAGGCCTGCCCACATCGCCCACAAACAGCGTATCGCCGGTAAACAGGGCATGCTCTTTCCCCGCTTCGTCCAGCAAAAGCCAGCAGGTGCTCTCCAGCGTGTGGCCGGGGGTGTGCAGCGCCTTAATGGCAACCTGGCCTATGCGGAATATTTCACTGTCTTCCGCTACATGCACCGGATAGGCCGTTTGGGTTTTAGGACCGAAAACGATGGTGGCCCCGGTGGCTGTCTGCAGGTCGAGGTGGCCACTCACAAAATCGGCATGGAAATGCGTTTCGAAAATGTAACGGATGGTGGCGTTGCGGGAGGCGGCCAGCTGCAGATAAGCATCAATATCGCGCAGTGGGTCAATCACGGCAGCTTCGCCATTGCTTTCAATGTAATAGGCAGCCTCACTCAGGCAGGAAGTATACAGTTGCTGTATGAACATGTTACGGACATTAGCGGGGCACTGCCCCGGTGATGGAAATAAATACCAGAAGCCTGACCGGTTTGGGTTCCGGTCAGGCATGCCAGTGCGGATAGTTTATCCGGCAAGGAATTATTTGGTGCCCACCAGCGTTTTCGAAAGCTTGTAGATCTCTTCGATCCTGGCAGGATTCACGGCATAAAAAATGTACTTGCCTTCCCGGCGGGTTTTCACAATACCTGCCCGGCGCAACAGTGCCAGGTGCTGGGAGGCCACGGATTGCTCCAGACGCAGCTTAACGTAAATTTCAGTAACGGTCAGTTCATCCTTGTCGTGCAGCAGCCGAATGATCTGCAGCCGCAGCTTGTGGTTGAGTGCCCGGATGATCAGATCGGCCTTCTTGAGAGTCAGTAATTCTACCTGGAATTCTTTTTTACTCCCGGCGTAAAGCGTAAGATAGTGTTGGGAACTGGATGCCATTTGCGAATCGAGGTTATGGTAAGAAAAATCAGCTTCAGTGTGTTGTGGTGCACTAGATGCTAGGCCCTGCAAATTAACTAATCACCAATAGCCAAACTATTAAGAAAAACTAAAATAATCTAATTTAAATATAAGAAAAAATAATAATGCACTTGAAAAAATGGTCAAAATGACTATTGCAGATGCAGATTATTCGTATCGGGAATATTCCTGATTCCTGCTTAAACCTGCGGGCTCAGCTGGCGGGTCTTTGCGGTGCCGGCGTATAGAATTCCTTGCAGTAGAAGGGCGATGCATAGGCTGTATCAGCAAACTGGCGCCTTGAATACTGGTTCAGGGCTTGCAGGGCAAGGGCTGCAGGCAGGTGGCTGAGCTCCACCAGTACTTCGGGCTGACTGCCGGAGTAGTCGATCCATTTTTGCGCACCGCTGCCGCCAAAATATATCGGCAGGTTATACGCGGAAAACATGCCGGCCTCGAGTATGGTGGCTGCAGGGGCCAGCACAGGCTCCATCCGGTGGTCATACAGGGCCATGAAAACTTCCATGCGGCGTGCGTCTGTCATGGGGCACAGCAGGTATGGTCCTGCTGGCGGGTTGGAAGACAGCTGCAGTTGCATGGCCTGGGCCATTACCTCCAGCGTAGACAGGGTGAGCAGCGGCAATTGGTGGGCATAGCAAATGCCTTTGGCACCGGCCAGGCCTACACGCAAACCGGTATAGGAACCCGGCCCGTTGCTGACGGCTACGGCTGCCAGGTCGGCAAAGTGCAGCTGCTGCTGTTGCATGAGGGTGCGGATGGCCGGCTGCAGAAAAGATGCATGGTCCTGCTGCCGGTTATTGCTGAGCAGCTCAATCACCTTTCCCTCGCGGCTCAGGGCCACCAGGGCATTTTCACCGGTGGTGTCTATACAAAGTATGTTACTCATGAACGGGCAGGCATTTGAAGGGTGGGATGGGGCATATAGCGGCTGTCGGATGCGGCCAGTGCATGCAACAGGGCGCCCACCTTATCGCGGCCAACGGCCTCCATCCAGGCAACAGGTCCTCTGGGGTAGTTGGTGCCCAATTGCATGGCGGTATCCATGTCGGTGGGGCTGCAGATGCCATCGGCAAGGCCAAAACAGGCTTCATTGAACAACATGGCCAGTATGCGGGGCGCTACCAGTCCGGGTGTGTCGGCTACCGGCACCAGGCTCCTTCCCAGGGCTCCTGCCATTTCCTGCAGCCAGGGAGCGTCCGGCGAGGCCAGCGCCACTTCCCATTTGCTGCGCTCCCAGAAGGTGGACCAGCCGCAGAACCGTGCCAGGGGCTTGCCTGCACAACCCATTTGACCGAACGTGAGGATGGTCTCGTTTACCAGTGCCGGTATCCGTAGCGCCTGAATCCAGGGCAGCGGCGCCTCCATTACAAGGGCCATATCGGCCTCAAGCGCGGAAGCTTCCGTGTGGGCGTCGGCGAAAATCCAATGATGCCCTCCCTCGCCCCGCTCCTGCAGCCAGGCCTGCATGCGGCCATCATCCTGAATTATTGCTATTGTCATTGTTTGGCAGCCGGAACAGCTTGCCTGCAGCCCGGCGCTGCAAAATTGCCGCATTGGCGCCAATCTGCTACATTCGTTTCCCCCTAAATGACGGATAATGAGTAAGAAGATCATAGAAACCAAGGCGGCACCTGCACCCATTGGACCCTACAGCCAGGCAGTGATGGCCGGCAACCTCCTGTTCCTCAGCGGCCAGGTATGCTTTGACCCGGCCACCGGCGAACTGAATAATGCATCCATTGAAGCAGAAACACACCAGGTAATGCGCAACCTGCGGGCCGTGCTGGAAGAAGCCGGTCTGGGTTTTGACCATGTGGTGAAAACGACCATCTTCCTGAGCGATATGGGTCATTTTGCCACGGTAAACGAAGCCTATGGCCAGTATTTCCAGGGCAGCTTCCCGGCACGTGAAACCGTGGCGGTGAAAGGATTGCCCCGCAATGTGAACGTGGAGATATCCATGATCGCTTCGGTGTAACAGCCATCCTGATATGTTAAAGGCATCCGGCCGGCGGGGATACTGAACTTCCTGCCTGCCGGATGCTTTATTTTTGCGGCCCATCATTTGTTGCCTGCCATGACTGATATCCCACAGAAGATCAGAATCGTTACTGCTGCCAGCCTGTTCGACGGGCACGATGCAGCCATCAATATCATGCGCCGTATCATGCAATCGAAAGGCGCAGAAATCATTCACCTCGGGCACAACCGCAGCGTGCACGAAATTGTAGAAGCAGCCATTGAGGAGGATGCCCACAGCATTGCCATCACCAGCTACCAGGGCGGACATGTGGAATTCTTCAAATACATGAAAGACCTGCTGGACCAGAGTGGCTGCGGGCATATCCGCATTTTTGGCGGTGGCGGTGGTACCATACTGCCAGAAGAAATACGGGAGCTGCATGCTTATGGCATAACGCGCATCTACAGTCCGGATGATGGCCGCGAGATGGGGCTGGAAGGCATGATCGAAGATGTGATCCGCCGCTCTGCCCCGGAAGCTGCTGAAAACCCGGCTTTCTGGGCTGCTGCAACCCAATGGAACGGGCAACTGCCCCTGGGGGAAAAGAAAGATGTACGAAGGGTAGCCCGCGCCATCACGCTGGCAGAGATGGGGCAGCCATGGAAGCAGCAGGGCAGCGTGGTGCCCCGCTCCGTTCCGGTATTGGGCATTACCGGCACCGGCGGAGCCGGCAAGTCTTCGGTGACCGATGAGATTGTGCGCCGCTTCCTGGCGCGCAACACTGAAGAAACCATTGCCGTCATTTCTGTGGATCCTTCCAAGAAAAAAACGGGCGGCGCCCTCCTGGGCGACCGCATTCGAATGAACAGCATTTCCGGGCCACGGGCATATATGCGCAGCCTGGCCACCCGCGAAGACAATGCGGCCCTCAGCAGCCATGTGCAGGAAGCCATCGACGTGTGCAAGGAAGCCGGTTATGACTTCATCATCCTGGAGAGCGCAGGCACGGGCCAGAGCGATGCCTCCATCCTCGACTTCTGCAACGTAAGCCTTTATGTGATGACGCCGGAATACGGGGCGGCCTCACAGCTGGAGAAGATCAATATGCTGGATTATGCTGATCTAATAGCCATCAACAAGTTTGACAAGGCCGGTGCCCTCGATGCCCTGGCAGATGTGCGCAAGCAATACAAGCGCAACCACGGGTTGTGGAGTGCAAAAGATGATGACCTGCCTGTACTCGGTACCATGGCCAGCAAGTTCAACGACGAAGGCATGAACCGGCTTTTCGATCAGCTGCTGCAGGTGATCCATACCAAACTGGGCGTGCAGTTTGGCAACGCTGCCTTTGGTGAAACCGCCAAGGTGTCGCAGGCGGTGATTCCGCCGGCCAGGGCCCGGTATCTCAGTGAGATTGCAGACAGCAACCGCAGTTACGACCGCTGGGTGGAAGAGCAGGCCACAGTGGCATCGCGCCTGTATCAGATCCATGGAGTAATGCAGGAGCCCGCCATGCAGGGACAGGCGGCTTTGCAGCAACTGCACCAGCAATACAGCGAATCCCTCAGCAGGGAATGCAGCCGCATGCTGGATGCCTGGCCGGAACTGGTGCGCAAATACGAACAGGATTTCTTTGAATACCAGGTGCGCGACAAGGTGATTCGCCAGCCGTTGATCACCACCTCGCTCAGCGGAACCAAAATCAAAAAAGTAGTACTGCCTAAATACAAAGACTGGGGAGATATACTCCGCTGGCAGCTGCAGGAAAACCTGCCGGGCACCTTCCCCTATACGGCCGGTGTTTTTGAACTGAAAAGGCAGGGCGAAGATCCTACCCGCATGTTTGCCGGCGAGGGCTGCCCCGAGCGCACCAACAAGCGCTTTCACTATGTGAGCCACGACCAGCCGGCCAAGCGCCTGAGTACGGCCTTCGACAGCGTTACACTGTATGGTGAAGACCCCGGCCACCGGCCCGATATATATGGCAAGATCGGCAACAGCGGGGTAAGTATTGCCACGGTGGATGATGCCAAGAAATTGTACAGCGGTTTCGACCTTTGCGATCCGCGCACCTCGGTGAGCATGACCATCAATGGTCCCGCCCCCATTATCCTGGCCTTTTTCATGAATGCAGCCATAGATCAGCAGTGCGAGAAATGGATCGGAGAGAACAATCAGTGGGACCGGGTGAAGGCCTATGCCGAGGAAAAATACCGCCATTACCCCCGTCCGGTTTATTATAACCCCATGGCGCCCGGCCGGCTGCCTGAAGGAAACGATGGTCTGGGCCTTCAATTGCTGGGCCTCAGCGGCGATGAAGTGCTGGAGCCGGAAGTATATGCCCGGTGCAGGGAAGCTGCCCTGCAGCAGGTGCGGGGTACCGTGCAGGCCGATATCCTCAAGGAAGACCAGGCCCAGAATACCTGCATATTCAGCACTGAATTTGCACTGAAGCTGATGGGAGATGTGCAGGAGTATTTCATTGCCAACAAGGTGCGCAACTTCTACAGCGTAAGCATCAGTGGCTACCACATTGCCGAGGCCGGTGCCAATCCCATTACCCAGCTGGCATTCACACTGGCCAATGGGTTCACCTACGTGGAGTACTATCTCAGCCGGGGCATGCATATCGATGATTTTGCCCCCAATCTGAGCTTCTTTTTCAGCAATGGCATGGACCCTGAATACAGCGTGATAGGCCGCGTGGCCCGCCGCATCTGGGCCAAGGCCATGAAGCATAAATACAAAGGCAATGAGCGGAGTCAGAAGCTGAAGTACCATATACAGACCTCCGGCCGTTCGCTGCATGCGCAGGAAATTGATTTCAACGATATCCGCACCACCCTGCAGGCCTTGTACGCCATTTATGACAACTGCAACAGTTTGCATACCAACGCCTACGATGAGGCCATAACCACGCCCACCGAAGAGAGTGTAAGGCGGGCCATGGCCATACAGCTTATCATTAACCGCGAACTGGGCAGTGCCAAAACAGAGAATTTCATCCAGGGGTCTTTCATTATCGAAGAGCTGACCAACCTGGTGGAGGAAGCCGTGCTGCGCGAGTTTGACCGCATCACGGAAAGGGGGGGTGTACTGGGCGCCATGGAACGTATGTACCAGCGCAACAAGATCCAGGAAGAGAGCCTGCATTATGAAATGCTCAAGCACACGGGTGAGCTGCCCATAGTGGGTGTAAACACTTTCCTGAATAAGCAAGGCAGCCCTACACAATTGCCCGGGGAGGTGATCAGGAGTACCCAGGAAGAAAGGGAACAGCAGATCCAGAACCTGGCGGCATTCTGGAAGCGCAATGAACAGAAGAGTGGCGAGATGCTGAGCCGCCTCAAGCAGGCCGCCATTCGCAACGCCAACCTGTTTGAAGAGCTGATGGAATGTGTCAAGTACTGCTCGCTGGGCCAGATTACCCATGCCTTGTATGAAGTAGGTGGACAGTACCGCCGCAACATGTAGTGGCGGAGCAACATGCGAAAGAATCCTTACAGGCCGGGGCCATCCACCATCTGGATGGCCCCGCTGCCTTTCATGACTTGTTTACAGGGAACCTCTTTCAGAAGCTCCATTTCCAGCGCAGGTACAGGGCATTTCCCAAAGATTTGTACACTTCCTGTTTACCCCATACGGACTGCACAAAAAATGACAGGTCGCTGTTGGTGCCATACTGCCAGGTGAGCGTCGGAAACAGGATCAGATAG
Source organism: Chitinophagaceae bacterium (assembly GCA_025455205.1). Taxonomy (GTDB): domain Bacteria; phylum Bacteroidota; class Bacteroidia; order Chitinophagales; family Chitinophagaceae; genus Phnomibacter. Next base: position 7,523 of record JALOMZ010000057.1, read on the forward strand.
TTGGCGCCGCCCGGTGCATAAATGGTGCTGAATCCAATATTCAGCAGGGGGTGAACATTCTTGGTGGCCATGCCAAACAGTGAGTGCCGGAAGGGCAGCAGTTGTTTGGCGGTACCAGCCTGCAGGAGTTGCACCGCCATGAGGCTGGCATTATTGCTGCCACCGGTTTGGAGCAGGTAGGATCCGTTGAAATACCATGCCCTGGCATTGGTATAGTCCATGCCCAAGGTGAGGCTGAACGAGGCAGCGGAATCGGTATAATCACGCATGGGCAGAAACCAGCTTGCCTCACCTTTGAATCCGGCGTTGCCTGCATTGCCGGCCCATCCCGCGCCCAGCACAAAATCACTTTTCATGATGCCGCTCAATACCTGCACATCATACTCGCGCAGGTTGAACTGGTACCTGATGGCAGCTGTATGGTCGTACTTGTTCCGGCCCACCCGCCAGGCCAGATCGAGGGTGCTCATGGGGCGGAGATTATATTGTACCCGCAGCGCATCACTGCCGGGTCGTTCTTCATAGTCGAAATCCAGGTAGTTGTAGGCATTGAACAGGTCGTTGGGGTTCCAGACGGTGTGGATGCCCCAGTTGATGCGTTGCCTGCCGAGGGAGATATCCCATTTTTGGTGGCTCCAGCTGGCATACAGGCGGTCTACGTTGAGGTGCCAGAAATAATTGCTGCCGCTCACGGGTACAAAGGAAAGGTCCACCAGGCCATCGTCCTTGTCAAGCGCCTCCGCCCAGCCGGGCGTTTTTTGCACCTGGTTGCCAAAAAAGAAGCGGTTGCGCAGCTCGGCCCGCACGGTGAATGACTCCTTCCAGGAAAGGGTGGTGCGCAGGCGATTGTGGATCAGGTTGAGGCCGGCCACGGAATCGGCAGGGTTCACAAAAGCCAGGGAGGGCATCTCCTTGATATAGCCATGAAATGACAACCGCAGGGCGCTGCTGTCTTGTGCCTGCTGTGCGGCAACAGGCCATGCCGGCAGCAGCCAAAACAGGAGAATGCTAAGGGGTTTCACCGTGGGTGAGGGGTTTTTGCAT
>JALOMZ010000058.1 GCA_025455205.1 Chitinophagaceae bacterium
AGGCCCGCAAGGAGAAAGTGGCTTCGCAGATCCTGTTCCATGAAGCGGATATTGTGGGCGTGCAGGAAGCCCTGCATCGCCAGGTGCAGTACCTGCGGGAGGCGCTGCCCGGTTATGGCTTTGCCGGCGTGGGCCGTGACGATGGAAAGGAATCTGGTGAATACAGCGGCATCTTTTACAAACTCGGCCGGCTGGAACTGCTGGAGAGCCGCACCTTCTGGCTCAGCCTCACCCCGGAGGTGCCGGGCAGCAAGGGCTGGGATGCAGCCATCACCCGCATAGTCACCTGGGCCAAATTCCGCGACAAACAGAGCGGCCGGCATTTCTATCATTTCAACACCCATTTCGACCATATGGGCCAGGAAGCACGGCGACAGAGTGCCCGCCTGCTGCTGCAAAAAGTGCAGGACATAGCCGGCAAGGTACCGGCCCTGGTAACCGGCGATTTCAATGCCCGGCCGTCCGATGAACCCATTCAGATTATTACAGACCAGGGCAACCCGCTGCGCCTCACCGATAGCAAAGGCCTGAGTGCCAGCGGGCATTACGGTCCTTCCGGTACGTTCAATGCATTTGGCCCCAGGGAACAGGATGATAACCCCATTGACTACATTTTTGTGCGGGGCAAATGGACGGTAAAGCAGCATGCCACGCTGTCGCAAACATGGGGCGGGCTTTTTGCCTCTGATCATTTTGCCGTGCTGGCGGTGCTGGCTTTGCCGAAGTAAAAACGTATACAAAAGAAAATATATGAGATTTTTTCTGATAGTGTGTTTGTGGCTGGGAACGCTTTCCCTGCAGGCGCAAAGCGGCCGAACCAAGCGGCCTGTGGAAGCAGCCCGCCCTTATTTTCCGGAAGCCGGTTCCTGGCAGGTGAAGGATCCGGCCAGCATGGGCATGAAGGCTGCCTTGTTGCAGGAGGCGGTACAATTTGCCATTGCCAGTGAGGTGAAGAACCCTCGCAGCATGGAGGAAAACCATTACCGCACTTTCGGCAAGGAACCTTTTGGGGAGGGCATTGGCCCCTTTGCCGACCGGGGCGCACCCACCGGACTCATCATTTACAAAGGCTATGTGGTGGCCCAGTGGGGCGAGCCCAACCGCTGCGATATGACGCACAGTGTGACCAAGAGTTTTTTGGCCACCACCGTGGGGCTGGCGCTCGACAAGGGTTTGATCCGCTCGGTGAAAGACACCGTGGCATCTTATGTGCCACCCATAGAATTGTTCACCCACGGGGAAGTGCGCCGGCCAGCGGAGGACTTTGGCCAGCCTCAAATGCTCTATCCCTTTGCCACGGCCCACAACCAAACCATCACCTGGGATGATATGCTGCGGCAGACCAGCGACTGGGAGGGTACGCTTTGGGGCAAGCCCGATTGGGCCGATCGCCCTGATGCGGATGCATCCAAATGGCTGAACCGGCCGCGGGCAAAGCCTGGCACCACCTATGAATACAACGATGTACGGGTGAATGCGCTGGCCCTGGCGGCCACCATGGTTTGGCGCAAGCCCCTGCCGCAGGTGCTGAAGGAACAGATCATGGACAAGATTGGGGCTGGTAACACCTGGCAGTGGACGGGCTACCGCAATGCCTGGATCGTGCTTGATGGCCAGCCGGTACAGAGCGTGAGCGGCGGCGGCCACTGGGGCGGTGGTATGTTCATCAACGCCTGGGATATGGCCCGCTTTGGCCTCTTCACCCTGCACAGGGGCAACTGGAACGGTCAGCAATTGCTGAGCGAAGATTTCTTCCGCATGGCCACCACCCCAACAGTTCCCAAACCCGACTATGGCTTCATGAACTTCTTCCTCAACACTGACCGGAAATACCTGCCCGACGCGCCGGCCACGGCCTATTGCCATATCGGCAATGGCACCAACATGATCTATGTGGATGCGGAGAACGAACTGGTGGCTGTGGTGCGCTGGTTCGACAACAAGCAGCAGAATGCCATCGTGAAGAAGATTCTCGCCGCCCTGCCCGGCCAGCCCTGATGCCGCGCCAACCATACGGCACCGGTTTCGTAGAGTTGCCGGATTAACAATTACTTGCCGCTTCTATTTGTGCGCGAAGGGTATATTTAATTTTTGGTAAGTAAAGCCTATGATTGGGCGGCAGCCCACTGGGGTATAGAAATACCGGTTGTTACATGATGAAATGGTTGGCACAATGCATCTTCTCTTTTTTTGCTGCATTTGCTGCGGGGGCAGCCAGCGCGCAGTGTAGCCAAATAGTAGCGGAAAAACCAGCTGTTATGCTGGAAGGCCGGGCGGCGGCATCCCTGCGCATACCCTGTACCCCGTGCGCTGCGCAGTCTACGCTGTGGGTATGTTTGGTGGATAGCCAGGCAGTGCCCCTTGCCCGCAATGCCTGGCTGATTCCGGCATCGGGGGAGGTGGCCATACAAATACCTGCACCATCTTCGGCTCCCCATGGGTTACTTTGTTATGTTTCAGACTCTGCCGGTTCAGTGGAGGCTTCTGCCTATTTTCCCCTCGGCAGCACCACGCCAGTATGCGGTAATGCCGATGATGCCGCTGCTCAGCGTGCGTTGAAACTTCACCCGGAGGGTGGCAGGGCCTTACTCAATCATTACACACGCTTTGTGGCAGAAGGCCCGGGTTTGGATTCGCTGCCGCATGGCAGCCAGCTCGTGGTCAGAAATCCCGGCAACCATATCGTGGCCGTTGCCCGGCTTAACGCACATAAAAGGGCTGTTCTGGACCTGCCCCTGTTTTCCGGCGAATGGTACACCGTGTCTACAAAAGCGGGCGTTGTAATGGGAACTCTTCGAACCGACAGCCTTGGCCTGGTATCCGATACCGGATTTGCCATGCGCGCGGAAGCCGGCGACAGGGTGGTAGAGGTGGAAATGCGAAAAGGCGACAAGGAATCGCGCCGCTTCAGCAAACTTGCGGTTCGGTTGGGCAGTACCGTCATTTATGAGACAGAAGCCCACTTCCGGAAGGATACCAATGTGGTGGTTACGCACTTCACTACCCATGGTTTGGAAGGCAGGCTGCTGTACCTGGCCATGGAAGACGACGCAGGTGTGGTGGTGGCAGAACGACTGTTGGGTATTCCGCCACTGGACGGAAAGGCATTCTCATCCTGTGATGTTTCCTTGCCCTTTGGGCTGGCCGGTGAATCTGTACTGCCTGAATACCTGCTGACTGCCCGGCCGCCGGATATACAGCGAGAAGCGTCTTCCCGGGGTCTCCGCTTTCATTTTCGTGCGCCCGCACTGGCAGGACGGGTGCTGCAGTATCAATTGGCGAAAAGCGATGGTGCCCTGATGGAGGTGGGCGAAGCTGCCGTGGATTCCAGCGGCACATTGGTGGTTAGTGATCTTCATTTTTCCGGGAAGGCCCAGCTTCGCTTTTTCGGGGCGCCGCCTCAGGAAATCAGTTCCATGATCAGGGTGCCTGAATCACTGCCCGAGGCTTGCAGGCGCCTGTTGCAGTGTGTTTTTTCTGTAGGTGCTGCCGGCAACCCGGTACATGGCACAGTGTCAGCCTCGCCAGATACACTTCCTGATGTTATGGTGGTAGGCAAGTTAATGGCACGGAATGAAGCACTGGAGCAGAAGTATATTGGTTCCAACATGTTTCGCGATGAATTGGCGGTGGGGATGGATCTGGAAGAGGATCCCTACACCAGCAATTATGACATCTATGATTACCTGCTGCGGAAACTGCCTGGCTTGCAGGTGCGGCCTGATCCCGCTAATCCGTTGCGCAAGAATTTTGTGTACCGCCAGGGATGGGTGGAAGTTTACCTGGATGAAGTTTACATTGGGCAGGCTGCCGACCTTCCATTCAGGAATTTGCAGGATATCGGGTATATCCGTTTCCTGAAAAAGCCAGTCAGCCCCATGCGTAACGCTGCAGGGGGCAGCCTGCTGCAAAACCGCTCCAACCTGGCAGGAATTACAGCTACCCTGGTGTTGTATACCCGAAAGGTTGTTGATCGCGGGGCCGGCGCCGGGGTGGCATCCAATGGATATTGGGTGGAAGGGTATGCCAATGAATGATGGTGTGCCGAAATGCCTTGTATACATGGCATGCTTGTATGGCCGGAATGACGGATGTTTGCAGCATGACGACAGACCACGCCCTGGATGCCTGGCTGATGAGACATCAGCGCCAGTTTTTTCCGGTGGTGCCCTTTGATCCCGCCACAGACGCCCTGCTGGCCATGGATTTCACGGAATCCAATACTACCCTGAGCGGGGACATCTTAAATGATACCGCCTTGTTCAGCCGTTATGTGGAGGAGGCCCTGGCTAAGGCCGGTGCGCGTTACGGGTATGGTGGCTACAATGAACACCGCACGGTTTATGGCCGTTCGCCGCATTTCAGCGATCCGGCCGGGGGCGAACCGCGCCGTCTGCACCTGGGCATGGATATCTGGGGGCCAGCCGGCACGCCCGTGATGGCGCCCCTGGGCGGTATGGTACACAGCATGGCTTACAACAACAACCCCAGCGATTACGGCGCCACCATCATCCTCAGCCACCAGCTCGATGGCAGACAGTTCTATACCCTCTATGGCCACCTGAGCCTGGACAACCTGCAGGAACTGAAAGAGGGACAGTATATCGTTGGCGGACAGGCCTTTGCGCATTTCGGGGCGCCCCACGAAAACGGCGACTGGCCGCCGCACCTGCATTTTCAGCTTATTGAAGACATAGGCCTGCATGAGGGCGACTATCCCGGCGTGTGCCGCTATTCCGAGCGGGCAAGCTGGCTGGCCAATTGTCCGGATCCGGATATCATCCTGCAGTTGGGCCGCTATGCCCGGCCGGCAAATACCTGAGCCGGCAGGTGTTGGCTGCAAACCGCCAAACCATTAGGTTTGCAAAAATTTTAAAGACAGCATATGGAACACGAAATCTCGCATAGCTCTCCCGGCTTTGGTAAAAACACCAACGGAATGGGTATTGTGCTCGTTGCTGCCGTATTGGTGGTTTTTGGCCTGGCAGCCTGGAATTTGTGGAACAGTGGTGCCACCGAAAAGGAATGGTACCGCATGGAGAACACGGCCGCTGCCCATGGTGAGGCTGGCCACGGTGAGCATGGCGCCCCGGGTGGCCACAGCGAGGAGGCCCATACTGCTCCTGCCGCCGCCGACAGCACTGCCGAAGCACCTGCCGCCCACGACAGCACCCACACTGCCGAAGCACCTGCTGCTGATTCCAGCGCGCACTGATAACAGCATTCCCATCAAGGGTAATCATAAAATAGCCTGCTTGAATTTCAAGCAGGCTATTTGTTCTTTGCAGCTTATCCTCTTTTCTCCACTTTGTCGTAGAAGCCTCCAAAGTTGGCCAGCTTCACGCCTTCTTCACGGTAGAACTCACCCGGAAAGCCAAGGTCAATCCGGCTGACCTGATCCAGCCGCTGCATATGCTCTGGGCTGAGCTGCAGGCCAATAACACCCAGGTTGTCCTGCACCTGGCTCAGTTTGGTGGCGCCCACAATGGGAATGGAAGAGAAGCCTTGCTGCATGGTCCAGGCCAGGGCTACCTGTCCGGGGGTAGCACCTATTTCTTCGGCTATGGCCATCACTTCTTTGGTGATACGTACCGCTTCCTCATTCAGGCGCTTGCTGTCGGGTTTGATGCGGCCGGGATCGTTGCGCAGGTATTTGCCGGTGAGGGCGCCGCCAGCCAGCGGGGCCCAGGGCGTGAGGGTGAGGCCAAAGTGTTGCGCCATGGGGATCAGCTCGCGTTCCGGCGTGCGCTGCAGCAGGCTGTATTCCACCTGCAGGGCCACAAACTGGCTCCAGCCCATCAGTTCGGCCAGGGTTTGCCCCTTGGCCACCATCCAGGCGGGGGTGTCGCTGATGGCAATATAGGTCACCTTGCCCTGCCGCACCAGGTCGTCGAGCCCGCGCAATACTTCATCCATGGGGGTAAGCCAGTCCCAGATGTGCAGGTACAGCACGTCGATGAAGTCTGTTTTGAGGCGCTGCAGGCTTTTCTCCACACTGCGCATCATATTCTTGCGGTTGTTGCCGCTGGCATTGGGGTTGCTTTGGTTGTCGTGCAGGCTGTACTTGGTGGCCACCACCCAGTAGTCGCGGTCGCGCTGGTTGATGAAGGCACCCACAATTTCTTCACTCATGCCATCCTGGTACCGGTTGGCCGTGTCGAGGAAATTACCGCCGGCATTGCCGAAGGCTTCCATAATGGCAAAGCTGGCCTGCTGGTCAACGCCCCAGGGGGTGGCGGTGCCAAAACCCATGGTGCCCAGGCAGAGTTCAGATACTTTAAGGCCGCTGCGGCCGAGGAGTTTATATCGCATAATTTGATGTTTGATGTTCGATGTTCGATGTTTGAGGTTTGGGGTTTGGAGGTTTGGAGGTTTGTGGTTGGGGATGCAAAGTTCGCCACTTTGTTCTTAGGTCGGGTAATTCTGTTGTGGCTGGCCTGCTGCCGGTTTTGGCGAAAGTTTTTTGGTTTGGCGGCGGCCAAATCCCGAATTTGCAGACCAGGAATCATGAGTAACCCGAATTTGAATAGCGACAGCAGCAACCAGAGCGCCGCGGAGCGGGAGTTTGAGAACGCCATCCGGCCGGCGGCCATTGCCGAGTTCAGCGGGCAACCCCAGCTGATCGAAAATCTGGTGATCTTCATCAAGGCGGCCAAGATTCGCGGCGAGGCGCTGGACCATGTGCTGTTCCACGGTCCGCCCGGATTGGGTAAAACCACCCTCAGCCGCATTGTGGCCAACGAACTGGGTGTGAACATCAAGGAAACCAGCGGACCGGTAATAGAGAAGCCCGGCGACCTGGCCGGCCTGCTCACCAGCCTGGAGCCCAACGATGTGCTGTTCATTGATGAGATCCACCGCCTCAGCACGGTGGTGGAGGAATACCTGTATGCGGCCATGGAAGATTTCCGCATCGACATCATGATCGACAGCGGTCCCAGCGCCCGCAGCATTCAGATTAACCTTAATCCATTTACGCTGATAGGGGCTACCACCCGCAGCGGCCTGCTTACGGCGCCCCTGCTCAGCCGTTTTGGCATCAAGAGCCGCCTGGAGTATTACAACCACCAGACCCTGCAGCGGATCATCCAGCGTTCGGCCTCCATTTTGCAGGTATCCATCAGCGAGGAGGCCGCAGGGGAGATCAGTCGCCGCAGCCGGGGTACCCCGCGCATTGCCAACGGGCTGTTGCGCCGCGTGCGCGACTTTGCCCAGGTGCTCAATGATGGAGATATAGACCTGGGCATCACCCAGCATGCCCTCAAGGCGCTCAACGTGGATGAGCATGGCCTGGATGAAATGGACAACCGCATCCTGCTCACCATCATTGAAAAATTCAAAGGCGGGCCAGTGGGCATCAATACCATTGCTACCGCCGTGGGCGAGGAGTCGGGCACCCTTGAAGAAGTGTATGAGCCCTTCCTGATTCAGGAAGGATTCCTGCAGCGTACACCCCGCGGACGTGAGGTAACGGCCAAGGCCTACAGCCATCTGGGCCGCAAACGTCCTGGCAGTGCTGCCAGTGGCATGCTGTTTGAATGAGCATCAGCAAACGGCAGGTGGCCGCACATTATCCTGCCTGCTTTTCCCGCAGCAATTTTTTGATCAGGGCCATTTGGCCAAGGTGGTAATGGGTATGCTCGATCAGGCCGTGCAGGTTGCGGTAATAGCTGCCGTATTTCGCTTCGGAAAATACATGCTCCAACTGGTCATCGGGCAGTTTTTCCACCAGGCTGGCAAACTGGCGGCCTTCTTCCAGGTATTGGCTCACCATGCTGTCCCATTCTTCGGCATTGCGTATTTCCGGTACATCAAATGCATACTTGTCGTGCGCCTGCAGCGGCGCACCCTGCAGCACCTGCGTCACAGCCCGCACATAGTAATGCATATGATACAGCAGCGTGGCCATATTATGCAGTGAACCTATTTTGGCCACGGCTTCCTGGTGGGTGATGCCATGCAGGGTGTCCTGCAGGTTTACCCAGGTCCAGTTGCCACCGAAATACACCCCGCGGAAATGCTCAGCTATTTGCCTGGATACTTGCATAATTTGATAGTTGGTGAGATGGAGCTGTGGTTTGCTAGGGTACCAGTTTGCCAAAGTCGGCACTGGTGAGGAAATCGAGGTTGCGCGTCACCCGCTCAGGCGGCCAGTTCCACCATTGCAGTGCCAGCAGCTGCTGAATGGTTTTCTCATCAAAGCGCTTGCGGATTTCGGTGGCCGGGTTGCCGCCCACAATGGTATAGGGTGCCACATCTTTCACTACTGTAGCGTTGGTGGCAATGATGGCGCCATCGCCAATATGCACCCCGGGCATGATGGTGGCGTTGTGGCCGATCCATACGTCATTGCCAATGATGGTGTCGCCTTTGTATGGATACTCCTTTCCCGCCATGGCCTGCTCCCAGCCGTTGCCAAAGATGGCGAAGGGGTAAGCGCTGAATGCTTCGGTAAGATGGTTGCCCCCGTTCATGATAAACGTGGCCCCCGAAGCGATCATACAGTACTTCCCGATGATCAGTTTGTCGCCGATGAAATCGAAATGGTACTTCACATTCTTTTCG
>JALOMZ010000059.1 GCA_025455205.1 Chitinophagaceae bacterium
ATAATGTTCAGTGCGGTAATCTGATTGCCGATCCACAGCATGGTGGTGGTAACATCACCAATGGGCGACCAGGCGCCGCCGGCATTGGCCGCAATGACTACCATACCTGCAAACAGAAGGCGTTTTTGATGGTCGGGTATTAATTTGCGCAGGAGCGAGACCATCACAATGGTGGTGGTCATATTGTCCAGTATGGCCGAGAGAAAGAAGGTGACGAAACTGATAATAACGAGCAGTGAAGTATAACTCCGTGCATTTATCCTGTCAATGATTGACTGAAAGCCTTCGTGCGCATCAATGAGCTCCACAATGGTCATGGCACCCAGCAGGAAGAACAGTATTTCTGAAATGGAGCCCAGGTGCCCGCTCAGGGCGAGAGTGACTGCCTCCTTGTCTGGTTGTGTTACCATGAAAATACCCCAGCACAAAGCGCCGGTAACCAGGGCCGTGGCCGATTTGTTGATGCCAATACGGTGTTCAAGCGCAATGGCCGTATAACCGGCCAGGAAAACGAGAAGGATGAGCGTAGCCAAGAGAATTCGGATTGGATGATGGTTGCTGCTAATGGGGCAGCGGACAAATTACTGCAATTCCAAAAAACCGGTTCCTGAAAAAAATCATCTTTTGCTGAATGGTCATGTGTCGTATTGGTGCCTTTGGGCCGCCCTGAAGGGTTTAGCTTTCTGCTTTGGAATGGAGGTGGCTGGCATTGTATTTCACAAGCTTTCAGTGTTTGAATGCGCTATCAAAGGCTGCTGCTGTATGTCGGGCATACCACAATTCTTTCATGCTCCTTTCCGCTAAATGGGAGGAGAGAACAGGTATCTACAAAGGCTTGCGCCAGGATTCAAAGAGGTCCGGCTTATGGGGTAACCCATCGCATTAGGCTTGCATTAACGGATATGCCATTGCGCAGGAATTATTCCGGTGTTTTGCTTACCACCATCCTCCCCAGGCCAACACTACAATCAGGGCCACCAGGAGCAGTACAATGCCAACACCTCCCAAAACCATACCTGTAATGGCCATGCCCTGTCCGCTGGCTGCTTTGTTGGCATACTGGGCCGCCTTGGAATTGGCGATGATGCCTGTGATGAGTGCGGCTGGCATCAGAAAGAGGGAGGCTACAGCCAGGTAAGGTATGAAGATGCATGCCAGGCCGGCAATGCCCATGATCATGCTCCACTTGGCCAGGCGCTTGTTGCGCAACATGTCTGCCTCTTCTTCCGGGCTGAGCTGCTGGGGGTTGGGAATCCGCTGCAGCCATTTGAACGATTTGCGCTCCATGCCCGTGAGCTTACGTCCCATATAGGCTTCAAATCCTTTCAGGGTGTACTGGCCGGCGGCTTCAGTCATATAAGCCTGCGCATGCTGCACGGCAAACTGGGCTTTCTCGAAAAGATGCTGCTTCCTGGCCGGGACCATGCCGGCGGCGGAAACTTCTGCAGAGAGGCAAAGGCAATATGACAGGGCCAGCAACAGGATTTTCTTCATGAAGCATAGTTTGATAATGCCATGAAAATAATACAACGCCGTTGAAAATGGTAAGCGAAATTACCCGGCAATGGCTGCCGGACTCTGACATGGATCAGGCCATGGTCTGGTACCTGGAAGCCAGCCAGCTATTGCGTACCGGCACCATCCAGTTTTCCAGCCAGTCTTTTTTGGTTTGAGCCAGGTTGTTGAAATAGATGGTTTCAGGCGTGATGAAACCCTTGTCTATGGCATACTGCAGGTGATGCAGGGGCAGCATTTCCACTTTGCCTTTGACCAGGAAGGCCATGGTCATGCGGTCGAACATCTGTACACCAAATAGCTTTTCCATTTCCTTCACCATGCGTACCGAGCTGTCGGTGCTGCATCCGCTCACGCCAGTGGCCCTTTCATCGGCCATGAGTACCAGGAACTGCCCGAAAAAGAGGTTGCCGTATCCTTTCACCGGTGCGCCATGGCTCTTCCAGTTTTGCACAAAATCTTCGATCAGGCTTTCTGCCTGCAGGGCTTCCTGCATCCGCAGCATGCGGTTGCATTGGTAGATCCATACGCGGCTGTCATCGGCGAAATCGGCCGGAACCAGATCGCGCCAGGTCTCAAAAATGGCGGGGGTGCTTTCCATGAGCGCAAAAATAAAAGAAACCTGCAGGCTACCGGGTGGGCTGCAGGTTTCAGTATGAGAGATCGGGGAATAATTACATGTGTTGTTCGATCTTCTTCACAAAGTTGGCCTTGGGCTGCGCCCCTACCAGCTTGTCCACCATCTGGCCATTCTTGAAGAAGAGGATGGCGGGGATGGATGTGATACCGTAATTAATGCTCACCTCGGGATTGTGGTCTACATTGAGCTTGCCCACCTGAACCCGGCCGGCATATTCCTTGCTGAGCTCTTCAATGATAGGTCCGATAGCGCGGCAGGGGCCACACCATTCTGCCCAGAAGTCAACCACGGTGAGTTTATCGCTTCCGAGTACTTCGGTCTTAAAACCGGCATCTGTAAATTCTAGTGCCATGCTGTATTGTATTTAATGTTTTAAAAAACGCTTGGATTTTGGAAGGGTTCAAAAATAAAGCCATTTGTATTTTCCTGCCTTTTGGCTTATCCACCAGGCTTGCACATGGCAGAATGCAGGCAAAAACTGCCAGTTGGGCAGGTTTTTGGGCATAGCTGGTCTGCCGCACCATGCCGGTATCAGGGGGCAACTGGTTGGCTGGCAGGAGGGATTGCTGTATTTTCAGCTATGATCATCCCGAATATGATGAAGCCTTTCCTGCTGGCCATACTGGCCTGCACCGCCCTCCGGGCCGCGGCGGTTGATTCCCTTTGGTTGTTAAAGCCTGCCCGCGTCTTTGATGGGGAGGCCATCCACCAAAACTGGTGGGTGGCCGTGCAGGATAACCGGATCGTCTATGCTGGTTCGGCCGCGCAGTTTCCGGCCGACACCTACAAGGGGTGGGTGGTCAGGCCCATGGACCTGCCTGGTAAAACCCTGCTGCCTGGGCTTATAGAAGGCCATGCCCACCTGTTGCTGCATCCGTACAATGAAGTGTCGTGGAATCAGCAGGTACTGGAAGAATCGCGCGCAGAACGGGTAATCCGGGCTGCGAACCATGCCCGCGCCACCCTGCGGGCCGGCTTTACTTCTGTGCGCGACCTGGGCACGGAAGGGGCAGCATATGATGATGTTGGCCTGAAAGCCGCTATTGAAAAAGGCATCATCCCCGGGCCACGGCTGCTGGTGGCTACGCGGGCCATTGTGGCAACGGGAAGCTATGGACCTAAGAGTGCAGCGGCGGATGTGGATTATCCCAAAGGCGCGGCCGAGGCCGATGGGGTGGAAGGCCTTACCCGTGAAATTCGCACCCAAATAGGCAAAGGAGCCGACCTGATCAAGTTGTATGCCGATTACCGTTGGGGCCCAAATGGTGAGGCCAGGCCCACCTTCACCCAGGCAGAACTCAACACGGCGGTGGAAGTGGCCGCCAGCGCCGGCAGGCCGGTGGTGGTGCATGCCGTTACGGCGGAAGCCATGCAGCGGGCAGCCCGGGCAGGCGTTAATTCCATTGAGCATGGCGACCAGGGCGATGAAGCCACCTTTAGGCTCATGAAGGAAAAGGGCGTGGCCTATTGTCCCACGCTGGCCGCCACGGCATCGGTGCAGCAATACCGCGGCTGGAAGAAAGGCCTGGAGCCTGAACCGCCAGCTCTGGTGAACAAGCGGCAGTCCTTTGCCGCAGCACTCAAAGCGGGGGTTACCATCTGCATGGGCGGCGATGTTGGCGTGTTTGCCCATGGCAACAATGCCCTGGAAATGGAGATGATGGTGGATTATGGCATGCCAGCCATGGCGGTGCTGAAATCTGCCACTTCTGTAAATGCCGATGTGTTTGGCCTGTCAGACCGGTTGGGCCGTATCCGACCGGGATTACTGGCCGACCTGTTGGTGGTGGATGGCAATCCGGTGGAGGATATTTCACGGATACGCGCTGTATCGGCCGTAATGAAAGACGGAAAATGGGTGAAGTGAGAATGGATGTTTATGTCATAGGGGAATAAAAAAACGCAGCCCATCCGGACTGCGTATTTTTTATGTGACTCACAAAATCAGAGGGTCTTCAGCAGGTCGTTGGCCATCTTGATGTAGTCGTCGTTCTTGGCCTTGGTAGCCAGGTCGATGGTTTTCTGGGCCATGGCTTTGGCGCCGGCCTTGTCGCCCATCTTGGCGCAGATGCGGGCATTGAGCAGGGTCATCCAGAAAGCATTGGGGTTGGCAGCCACTGCTTTGTCGGCCCATTCTTTGGCCACCTTCAGGTCCTTACCATTGTCATAGTAATACTGGGCGGCAGCGTAATAAGGACGGTTGTCCTTGTTCATCACCTGGTCGATCTGGGTCATCACCTTGCCATCCACATCCATGCTGATGGGCAGGGCTACCATGGCATTCTCCCAACGCAGGTGGAGCTCGCAGGTGTTGTTGGTGATGTTCTGGAACTGCATGGTGAAGGTTTCTGCCTTCATGGCCACGTTCATGGCGGGGGCTTTCACGCGCACCACATCGTTGGCCTCATTGTATGCGGAGGGCGAGGTCACGTTCAGGTCCTTGGTGATAATGAGGGTCCACTCTTTGGCATCGGGAATGGAGAGCAGGCCATACTTGCCGGCCTTCACCGTTTTGCCGCCAATGGTCACATCATCGCTGAAGGTGAGGGTGGTGGCGTTGTTGGCGCCGGTACGCCATACCTTACCATAAGGCACCAGTTCGCCCATCACGGCGCGGCCTTTGGCACTGGGGCGGCTGTAGCTCAGTTCAATGGAACCCAGCCCGAATTCCTGCTTGATGGTTTGCAGCGTGGAAGGGGCGGGTGTTTTCAGGGCCTGGGCCTGCACCATGCCGCTGAGGCAGAGGGCCATGGCAGAAGCAACAACAATCTTTTTCATAAACACTGTTTTTCGTTAGGTGACAAATGTAGGGCAGGAATAATAAAACGGCTGACGCTAATTGCCAGTCATGACTTGTTGTTTCACAGGTCAGAACTCTTTTTCCCCTATCTCACTGGTGGGTACTACGATCTTGCGGTTTTGTTTCAGGAGGTTAAAGCTAACAGACAACTGTATCTGATTGACTTCGTAGATGTAATTGGTGGTGGTGTAAAAATCCGATCCAAAGGTGGTGATGCGTTGCTTGTTGGTGCCACCCCAGCCCCAGTCGGCGCTCTGGCACAGCAGCTGAAAGGTCCAGCGTTTGTCCTGGGTTGTCTTCCGCAGGCTGGCCGAAGGATTCAGGAAATAACTGTCTTCACCCTGCAGGGTGGGGCGTTTCGACAGGTAATTCACCGCCAGTTGGGCGCTCCAGTTTTTGCCCAGGTTGAAGGATTGCGTGAGGTTGATGGTGTAGGCCCAGGCTTCGTTGGCGGCCTGGATGGTGTTGTTGAAAAGGCTGCCTTCAATCTGGTAGTAATAGATGTTGAATCCAGCTATCGACTGCCACCATTTGGTAATGGCATGCGTGCTGCCCAGTTCCAGGCCCATCTGGGTGGCTCTTTCGCCATTGGTGAACACGCGGTTGAGGATGGTGTCGTTATACACCTTGTTGGTGCGCTGGATGGGGTTTTTGATGGCCTGGAAATATGGTGTTATGAAGAAACTGCCCTTCTTGTAACTGTGTTCCAGTCCAATTTCCGTGGTGCCAATCAGTTCAGGCAGCAGGTCGGGGTCGCCCTGTTCAAGCGTCTCGCTGTGTTCCCGTTCGGGGAAGGGGTTGAGCTCAAAATTGTTGGTGCGTCGAATGCGCCGCGAATAGCCGGCCTTGATGCTCCACTTATTGGGTAGCGCATATTTCAGCTGTGCGCTGGGAAAGAGATTCACCAGGTTTAGCTTGCGTGTTTCACTGTTCTTCGAAAAAGACAACAACCGGTCGGTGGTCTCCAGCCGCAGGCCGGCTGCATAGGTCAGCGATTGCTGCTGCCCTTCGTATTGCAGGTAGCCGGCATGAATGAAATTTTCTGCCTTCACCTGGCTGGTAAACTCCGGATCCACCACGAAGTTGGGCGTGCCCGGCACCTGGGTGAGGTAGAGGAAATTTCCATCCTGAATGTCGTAGCGGAACTGGTAGCCGGCGGAGAATCCGTCTTTTTTGTAGTCGGCCTTCAGTCGCCAGGCGTTTAACGGATTGGTATTGGGGTTCACAGTGTATTGAAGGGTGTCTGTGCTGTTGACGTCGGCCAGGTTGGTATTCCAGGTGGTGCCGGAGAGGTTGGCACGCTCATACAGGGCGGCCAGCGTGAGGGATGAACTGTTGGTGAATTTATGCTGGTAGGTCAGGTTGGCCAGGGTGAACTGTCCTTCCTTCTGCTGGCGGTTGGGATTGTAATAGCTGAAGGTGCTGCTGGCGCCGGTGCCCAGGTCGGTATGTTTGTTGTTGTAAAACAGGTTGGCATCGCGGATCTGGAATCGCTTGCCGCTGTAGAATCCGGCCGACAGGTTGTTGCGCTTGTCAAAATCATAGCCTACGGAAAAACGAAGGCCGTAGTTGTAGCGTTCAAAGCTCCGTTCGCCCTGGCTGGGGAAATCGGTGCGTTGGTTGCCGATGATGGTGTACACATCGCCCTCGCGCAAGCCGGCTTGGTCATTGCGCAGATAGTTGAGGCTGGTATTGATCTCCAGGTTGTTCTTCCGAAATCCGGCTGATATTTCCCCGCTGTATCGTTTGGGATTCCGGTCGTTGCCGAAATTGTCCAAAGCCGGCAGGCCGCCCATTAGGGTGGACTGCAATACCCAGCCATCCTGCCGGAAATTGCGCGTGGTGATATTGATGATACCGGCCCGCCCCTCGGCATCATAGGCAGCGGAAGGATTGGTGATCAGCTCCACATTTTCAATACTTCCCGCCGGTATCTGCCCCAGAGCCACGGTGGGGTCGCCCTGCACGGTTTTGCCATTGATGAGTAATAGGAAACTGGTAGACCCGCGGAAGGAAAGGCTACCGCTGGCATCAATAGATATGGCCGGGAGGTTGCGCAGCACATCTACCGCGCTGCCGCCGGTGGCGTTGGCGTAGGTATCGGCTTTGTACACCTGCCGGTCAAATTTCATCTGCACCGGTGGACGGCGTCCCTGGATAATGACCTGCTCGAGTGCCTTGCTGTCAAACTGCAGGAGGATGCGGCCCAGGTCTATGTCGCGGCTGGTGGGGTAGGCCGACAGCCTGACCAACCGGTCGGCAAACTGAATATAGCTAAAGTTTATGGCGGCGGCTTTGCCCTGGGACACCTGTATGGTAAAGGCGCCTTGCTCGTTGGTGGTACCCGAAATCAGCGATTTGCCTTCCGGGTTTTTCACCACTATGGTAGCGCCCTCCAGGGGTTTGCCCGTGGCACTGTCGGCTACCGACCCGGAAATGGTGAGCACCTGGCCCAGCAGCACTAAGGGCAGGATAGATGGAATGAGTAAGTATATTTTCCGGAGCATGAAATTCAATGGTTTTGCGAAGGTATTCCGCCCGCTGCTATTCAAAATGCTAAACAAAGTCAGGCAGGAGTAGTTCTCCTGAGGCGGCTATTAGACTGCCTGCAGCAGAAATTCCTTCGGTACCCATGGCGGTATGTGCCAGGAGCCGGCGCATGGCTTGCTGGGTGCAATCTGTTGCTTATCAGGGCATTGTGGACTAACCCTGATCCATTGGTTTACAGATTGTTTGTTTTCAGGAAATGGATGATTTCGCTGATGTGTCCAAAGGCCAGGGCCACCACCGTATCGGCTGCGCCGTAGTAAATGGCCACTTTATCGCCTTCGTGCAGGGCCGCACAGGGGAAGACCACATTGGGTACATCGCCCGTGAGTTCATAGGATACGGCCGGGCCCAGCAGGTAGGGTTTGCTGCGGTACAATACTTTGTCGGGCCGCTCGAGGTCGAGCAGGGCGGCACCCATGGCATACCGGAAACCGTTGCAGGTGGTAATAACACCATGGTAGAACATCAGCCAGCCTTCCGCGGTTTTGATGGGGATAGGACCGGCGCCGATCTTGGTGCATTGCCAGGCGCTTTCGGTAAAGGGCGCCACTTTCATCACACAGCGGTGCTCGCCCCAGTATTTCATATCCGGACTGTAGCTGAGGTAGATATCGCCGAAGGGGGTATGCCCGTTGTCGCTGGGCCGGCTGAGCATGCAGTATTTGCCGTTGATCTTTTCCGGAAACAGCACCCCGTTGCGGTTGAAGGGCAGGAAAGCATTTTCACATTGGTAGAACTCCTTGAAATCAAATGTGTAGGCAATGCCAATGGTGGGGCCATGATAGCCATTGCACCAGGTGACCCAGTAGCGGTCTTCAATGAATACCACCCGCGGATCGTACTTGTAATCGGAATCGATCATCTCTGTGTTGCCGGGCTGCATCTGGATGGGCTGGTGCTCAATGTTCCAGTGGATGCCATCGGGGCTGAAGCCCGCATGGATATTCATTTGCACGGCCTTATTATCACAGCGGAATACACCGGCGAAGCCATCACCAAAAGGGACCACGGCGCTGTTAAAGATGCTGTTGGAAGTAGGAA
>JALOMZ010000378.1 GCA_025455205.1 Chitinophagaceae bacterium
GCCCTTGGCCTGCAGCTCTTCAACAGGCAAATAGCACTGTACGCCTGTCATATTCCGGCGGAACAATTTGATATCGGGCAACCATTTTCTGCAAGCTGCTCTCAATATGCACAGCAGGCCCTGCCCCTCATCCGGAGCTGGATAGCTGCGCAGCAAAATCCGGCTTAGCCCCGTTCCACCTGTCGCAACAGCTGGCCCCGGCTGTCAATCACCTGCACGCGCATGGGCATCTGCCCAAGGGCATGGGTGGAACAACTGAGGCAAGGATCATAACAGCGAATGGCAGACTCCACCCGGTTAAGCATCCCCTCGGAAATCTGGTCTCCCTTCACATATTGCCGGGCCACCTCCAATACGGAGCGGTTCATGGAAGGATTGTTCTGTCCGGTGGCAATCAACAGGTTCACCCCCACCAGCTTTCCGGTTTTGTCTGTACGGTAATGATGGAACAGCGTGCCCCGCGGGGCTTCCGAACTGCCAATGCCTTCTTCATAGTTCCAGCGGCCATTGTGCTGGATATGCCTGGATGTAACCTGCGGATCGCGCAGAATAATTTCAGCATCCTCCACATCGCCCAGGGCTTCTATCAGCCGTGCATAATGGTAATAGAAGGTTCCGTGCACCGGCCGCCCGCCATTGAGTTGTTTGAACACCTCAAACTCCTTCTGTGCCAGGGGCGTTTTCATACGGGTGCACACGTTCAGCCTGGCCAGTGGTCCTACCCGGTAAATTCCATTATCATAGCCAAAGGGTTTGTAATAGGGATACTTCAGGTATGACCAGTTAACTGACCGTTCAGCAATGTACTGGAGATAATCGGCAGGCATAACCTGGTCTTGCAGGATGATGCCGTCCTGGTTCATGAAACGCAGCCTGCCATCATACAATTCGTGTTCACCGCCCGGGCCCACAGTACCCAGGTACATGGTGGGCGAATTGGCAAAGGAGGAAACCATCTCCCCGTTTTCTTCATGGAACTTGCGGATAATGTTCAGTCCCAGCTGCACGGTTTCAATGGCTTCCGGTATCCAGTGCAGCAGCGCCTTCCTGTTTTCTTCGGTAAGCGGAAAGGCCATGCCGCCCGGTACAATACCCATTATGTGGATCTTCTTGCCGGTGATCCGCTCACTGAGTTCCTGCCCAAACTTGCGCAGGCGTATGCCCCGCAGGGCAATATCTGGATACCGCTCTGCAATGCCCAGAATATTGCGGCTGGCGGGGTCCGAATCATAGCCCAGCAGAAAATCGGGGGCGGAAAGATGGAAAAACGACAGGGCATGCGATGAAAGGTTCTGGCCAATGTGCATCAAACGACGCAGCAGGTTGGCCGTGTAGGGTGGCTGTATCCCCTGGATCATCTCGCAGGCTTTTACGCTGGCCAGTGTATGGCTGGTGGGGCAAATACCGCAAATGCGCGGCGTGATGGTGGGCATTTCCGTATACATCCTGCCCTCGCAGAACTTTTCAAATCCCCTGAATTCATTTACGTGAAACAGGGCATCACTCACCTCACCGCGGTCATCCAGTTCAATGGTGATATTGGCGTGTCCTTCTATTCTGGTTACCGGCGATATAAAGATCTTACGCTTATCCATACTTCAGTTTTTTAACGGCGCTGAGATTGGGCACCCTGTCGTTGAGGAATTCAAAAAGCACGTAGAAAATGGCATCCGCATCAGGCGGGCATCCCGGCAGCACAAAATCCACCTTCACCACCTCATGCAATGGCTGCACCTTTTCATTCAGCTTCAGCAGCGATGGATGATCCGGCACCTGGCCTTCTCCGTCGTTGCTCACTGCATGCACGTAGGCGGTATCAAATACATCTTTCAGGTTGAAGTAATTGCGCATGCCCGTTACATTGGTCATCACCGCACAGTCACCCAGCGCAATCAGCACCTTTGTTTTTTTCCGGATATGGATCAACTCCCGGTAATGCTCATCACTGGTTACCGATCCTTCCACCAGGGTGATATCCACTTCCGGCATTTCTTTGCCGTCTACCACCGGGCTTTTGACGATGTCGGCCAACCTGGCCACATCCAGTATGCGCTCGTCAATATCGAGCAGCGACATGTGGCAGCCTGAGCAGCCGCCCAACCATACCGTTGCCAGTTTTTTCTTTTGCATCAGTGCTTTTTTTATGGTTCCAGAGTGCCTGTCAGCATTGTTCAGGCAAAGCCTGACAGGTTTGCCGCTGTACTGAGCGGCACTACAATTTCATTTTCCGTCGTTCCACCAGTTCGCCAATCATGGCAGGGTTCTTATTCAGCTGCCCCTGCACCACGGCCTTGGGCCAGATGGCACCGGTAGGACAGGCATGCAGGCATTTACCACAAGATGTGCAGGTGACAGACTCGCCCCAGGGTGTATTAAAATCTGAAATAATACGTACCTCATGGCCGCGGCCCATTACATCCCAGTTGTGGGCACCTTCCACTTCGTTGCATACCCGCACGCAGCGGGTACACATGATGCAGCGGTTATGATCCATCACATACCAGGGATGGGAAGTATCCACCTCGCATTGCGGAAACAAGTGGGGATAGCGTATCTGGTCGAGCTCCACCTTATAACCGAGTTGCTGCAGCTCGCATTTCCCGTTGGCCACGCATACGGCACACATATGGTTGCGCTCTGCAAAGAATAATTCGGTGGTGATGCGCTGGTACCGGCGGATGCGGTCGGTAGCGGTGCGTATCTCCATATTCTCCGCCACCCGGGTGGTACATGCAGGCATCAACTTGCTGACGCCTTCAATTTCCACCAGGCAGAG
>JALOMZ010000379.1 GCA_025455205.1 Chitinophagaceae bacterium
TTGCTGCTGCAGATCTTGATCTCGACGGCAAGACGGACCTCGTGGCTTGGCGTGCCATTGGTCAGTGGGCCATACACCGCAACCGTGTGGCAGAAGATGTTGTGCTGCCGGTATGTCCTTCCGGCGGTAATGTGGAGATCCCTTCCGACTTGGTGGGCAATTCCTACCAATGGCAGGTACGCACAGCACCCGATCAGCCCTTTACCAACCTGTCCCCTTCGGCGGTCTATGACAGCACTTCGGCCAAAAACCTGCTGCTGTTGAATCCCCCTACCTCCTTGTATGGTCATACCTATCGATGCCTGGTGGATGGAAAACCCAGCAGTGCATTTACCCTCAAATTCGAAGCACGCTGGCGTTCCGGACTCACCGGCAGCTGGTATTTCAACTACTGGAGTTGTAATGGATACCCCGACCAGTATACCGATGTGATTGTGGAGAAGGGTACGCTTCAGGTGTTTGGTGACATCCGCTGCCGCTCGCTGCTGGTATATCCTGGGGCTACGGTGGAAATAAAGCCGGGCGCTTCCCTGCAGTTCAATTAACGCAGCAACGCAAACCAGCCGGCAGACCGCCACCGCCAATTTCCGGTTCAAACCTGTACCTTGCCCCCGCAAATGAATTTCTCCTCCACCTTACTGGAAAATGCGGTCAATGAGTTTGCCCGGCTGCCGGGCATAGGCAAGAAAACGGCCCTGCGGCTGGTATTGCATTTACTCAAGACGGAAGCACCCCAGGTGGAACTGTTTGCCGACACCATCAGCCGGATGCGGCGTGAAGTGAAATTCTGCCGCCAATGCCACAACGTGAGCGACAGCGATTTGTGCAATATCTGCGCCAGCCCCGGACG
This sequence comes from Chitinophagaceae bacterium, assembly GCA_025455205.1. Lineage (GTDB taxonomy): Bacteria > Bacteroidota > Bacteroidia > Chitinophagales > Chitinophagaceae > Phnomibacter. The sequence continues at coordinate 851 of JALOMZ010000379.1, forward strand.
CAAACAGGAGATCATCTGCGTGGTGGAGAGCATCCGCGATGTGATGGCCATTGAAGGCACCCAGCAGTTCAACGGCACCTATCATGTGCTGGGCGGCGTAATCTCTCCCCTGGATGGCGTTGGCCCCGACCAACTGCAGATTGAATCCCTGATCAGCCGGGTGGCAGCAGGCGGGGTGGAGGAAGTGATCTTCGCCCTCAACCCCAACATTCAGGGCGATACCACCATCTACTACATTCAGAAAAAGCTGGCCGGCACTTCCGTTAAAGTTACAGCCATTTCCCGCGGCATCGCCTTTGGCGGCGAACTGGAATATGCCGATGAAATGACCCTGGCCCGCAGCATCCAGAACCGCCTGCCGGTAGAAGGACTGGTGCGCTTCTGATTCCTGTAGCCCTTTTCGGCCATTTGGTTGCCGCGTGACCAGCCGGTACAGACCCTCTTTTCCCGGTTCGGGAGCCAGATTTCCTGTTTCGGTGAGGTGTAGGGCAGGTGATGCCATCCCTTCAGCGAATATTGCCTGCAGCAGATGGGTCGATGCCTTGTTTTACCAAAATGATTTTGAAATAGTAGTGATTGCCCGCTTGTTTCGGGCCGGATTGTCGGAACTTTGGATAAACCGCTTTTGCTGGAAGGCATCCACCCAAAATCGAACTATCATGGCCAAGGCTATTACATTGAAGAAAGCACTGATATTGATTGGCATCACTGCCTTGCTGGGGATGGCCTATGCCTTGTACACCTGGTACAAACCCCAGCGTGATGCCCTGAAGGAAGACGGCATCTCCCTCACTGCACAGGTGCTGATAGATGCCTACCGCAGCAACGAGCAGGAGGCAAATACCAAATACCTCGACAAAACACTTATTGTTTCCGGCGAGGTACTGAAAGTATCTGTAAACCAGGAAGGGCAAAAAGTGGTGGAGCTGAAAACCAGCAGTGCGGATGCTACCATATTCTGCTCCATATCTGCCAACGAAACCAAAGCCATTCAGGCAGGTGAGAAGGTGCAACTGAAAGGCATCTGCAAGGGCTACCGCGATCAGATCATGATGGTGGATGTGGTATTGCAGGATTGTTATATCATACAGGAATAAAAAACAAAAAGGAGGTTCTGCATGCGGGGGAAATGGTTTTGGGCAGCGGGTACATTGCTCCTGGGCTTGGTGGTGCTGGGCGGTTGCAAGCACGAACCTTTTGATGTGAACACCGGAAGCGGTGGAAGTGGTGGCTCAGGTGGCGGCAGCGGCCCTGCCGGAACGGTTTGCTTTGAAACCGATGTGCTGCCTATTTTCGTAAGCAGTTGTGCCAAGAGTGGCTGCCATGACGTTGTCAGCAAAAAGGAAGGCTATATCCTCGATAGTTATAACAATATCATCAAAAAAGGTATCAAGGCCGGCAATGCAGCAGAAAGCGAAATTTACAAAGTGCTGAGCAAATCAGGCTCCGACCGGATGCCGCAACCTCCCAACCCCGGGCTCACGGCAAGCAAGATTGACCTCATTGGCAAATGGATCAACGAAGGGGCTAAAAACACTACCAACTGTAATACAGCAGCGTGCGATACGGCATCGGTAACCTACCAAAAGTCGGTATGGCCCATCATTCAAGCCAACTGCCTGGGCTGTCACAATAATTCACTATCCAGCGGGGGATACAATTTCTCCACTTATGCCGGCCTTAAATCTGCTGTAGACAAAGGCCGTTTGCTGGGTGCCATTAATTACCAGGCTGGATTCGTGGGCATGCCACAGGGTTACAAACTTACCTCCTGCCAGATCGCCACCATCCGCAAATGGGTGGAGGCGGGGGCTCCTAACAACTAATCAAAGGTAATATGCTATTGAAGTTGAGATCCGGTATGTTTGCACAGGCAGCTTTGCTGAT
>JALOMZ010000060.1 GCA_025455205.1 Chitinophagaceae bacterium
CCATCTTTGATTTCGTCGCGTACTGAATAAAGCTGGATGCCAATTTTCTTGGGCTGGCCCTTGAAGCCAAAGGCCTGAGCTGTGGCGAGGGCAGCGGTAGCCATGGTGGTGGTTTTTACGAATGTTCTTCTGTTCATATGGAAAGCTTGTTGTTACTGTCCGTTACAATGGCTAAATTAAGGATCTGTAAGAACCCGGCACCACAAAATGCATCCACAGGTAAATGCCTATATCGAATCCCTGGAAAACCCGCAGCGCCAGATTGCAGAAGCCCTGCGCTACCTGATCCTCAACAACATACCGCAGGTGGAGGAACGGTACAGCTTTAAGATCCCGTTCTATCATTACTATGGCATGTTCTGCTACCTCAATGCCATTCCGGGCGGGGTGGAGCTGGGGCTTTGCCGGGGCAAGGACCTGGTGCTGGCCTTTCCGCAACTGGAAATGGGCAAGCGTGTGATGGTGGCCGGCGTGAAGCTGTATGACACGCGCGACATCTCTCGCCTCGACATCGTCCCCCTCTTGCTGGGCGCCGCCGCCTGGCAGGAAGAAGCCTTCAAGGCTCGCAAAACCTTTCTGAGGCAAGGAAGCAGGAAATAAACCAAGGGTTGTAGGGTTTGAGGTGGATTGTCTTTGTTTCCCACCAAGGCCACCAAGAATCGCAAAGTCCATTATAGGGTCTCTTCGCGTAGCGAAAAATCCTCTGTGGTCTCTCGTTCTCGGCGGTAATTAACTCTGTGTTTCTCTGTGCCGTCGTGTCTCTGTGGTTCAAAAAGTCCGAAAGACGGAAAGTCCGGAAGTCCGGAAGCATGTTGCGCAAGGCCTTTCCCTCTGTGTTGCTCTGTGCCAGCCTCCATCGCCTCTGTGGTTCAAAAAGTCTGGAAGTCAGAAAGACCGAAAGTCGGAAAGCAATGCGCTCCTGGCTCCTCTGTGCTGCCCTTATTCGCCTCTGTGGTTAAATAGATAAGGCCTGACCAGGCCTCTGCCATAAAAGGATCCCACGCTGACCACAGCCCCGGAATAACGTCCAACCTCCGTATCTTACCGCTAAAACCATTGCCTGCCATGGATCAACGCATCATCAACCTGTACGACGAGTACACCCATAAACCCCTCAGCCGCTCTGTATTCCTGAAGAAGCTCACCACCCTGGTGGGCAGCACAGCAGCCGCCATGGCCATCCTGCCGCAACTGGAAGGCAACTACGCCATCGCCCAGACCAGGGAGGGCGAAGCCGGCCTGCATACAGAACGCATTACCTACAAAGCAGAAGGTGGCGATATGAAGGCCTATCTCGCCAAACCCGACAAGAAAGGCAAATTCCCCGGGGTGATTGTGATCCATGAGAACCGTGGCCTCAATGCCCATATTGAAGACGTCACCCGCCGCGCCGCCAGGGCCGGATACATTGCCCTGGGTGTGGATGCCCTGAGCCTGCTGGGTGGTACGCCCGCCAATGAAGACGAGGCCCGGGCCTTGTTCCAGAAGCTGGATGCCAAACAAACCATTGCCAACTTTGCGGCAGCCGTTCCCTACCTGCAGGGACGCAAGGATTGCACCGGCAAGGTGGGCTGCGTGGGCTTCTGCTGGGGCGGCGCCATGGCCAACAACCTGGCCATTCACGCTTCGGGTATGTTAGCCGCTGTGGCATTTTATGGCCGCCAGCCCGAGCTGGCCGATGTACCCAGGATCAAGGGGGCCGTGCAATTGCACTATGCCAGCCTGGATGAGCGCGTAAATGCCGGTGCTGCAGCTTATGAGGCCGCCCTCAAAGCCAATAATATTCCCTATGAATTCTATATGTACGAAGGCGTGAACCACGCCTTCCACAACGACACCTCTGCCGCCCGCTACAATGCCGATGCGGCGAAGCTTGCCTGGGAAAGAACCCTGGCGTTCTGGAAGAAGTACCTGGGATAGGACGGACTGTTTCGGTTCGTGAAGACACGAACCGAGGCGGGGGCCCAGCATCAGATCCCGAACAATGGCATTGATCATGAAATCATCCTCCAAATCAACGCATGAACAGGCGTGATCTTTTTGCACTGTTGGCGGCTGCTGCCGGTGCTTCGGGATTCCGGTTTCCGCAACAAGCCGGTACGCTGGCGCAACCGGGCAGTTTTTCGCTCGACGGTCACCGGGTGCGGTTCTACCATCCCGGCATCAGGGAATGCTTCAGCATCATCATGCTGGCCGATACGCACCTGTTCAGGGATGATGAGCGGGGCGAGGCCTTCAAGCCGTACAGCGGCCGCATGGCCAAAGCCTATAACAGGACGAAGCATTTTCTCACTAAGGAAGACACCGATCCGGAAGCCTGTTTTGAAAAGACGCTGCAGATAGCGCAGCAGGAACAGGCCCGGCTGGTGGCCCTGGTGGGCGATATCTTCAGCTTCCCTTCGGAAGCAGCCATCGAGTGGGCATCGCAAAAACTGAAAGCAGCCGGCCTGCCTTACTTGTATGTAGCAGGCAACCACGACTGGCATTATGAGGGTATGGAAGGGTCCCTGGCCTCCCTGCGGGCAACCTGGATAAGCAAGCGGCTGCTGCCACTCTATCAGCAGGATGATCCCATGATGTGCGTGCGCGAGATCGGTGGGGTGCGGCTGGTGGCACTGGACAATTCCAATTACCAGATCACTGAGGCGCAGCTGGCCTTCTTCCGGGCGCAGGTGGCCACTGGCCAGCCGATGGTGCTGATGGTGCATATTCCGCTCTATGCCCCCGGGCGGCCGGTGGGATTTGGCTGCGGCCATCCCGACTGGGGCGCCAAAACAGACAAGAGCTACCAGCTGGAGCGGCGGGAACGCTGGCCAGAAGCAGGACATACCGAAACCACCATGGCGTTTTACCGCGAAGTGTGGTCGGCCCCAAACCTGCTGGGTGTGCTGGCGGGGCATATTCACCAACAATCACTGGACATTATCAATGGCCTACCGCAGGTGGTTACCTATGCCAATGCCAACGGAGCCTATCTGAAAGTGGAGTTTGTGCCGCAGAAGGCGTAAGCGGATTGTTTCGGTTCGTGAAGACACGAACCGAGGCGGAGCTTCAGCATGGTCTTGTATGCGGCATCCTTGTTTTCGCGCAGCGAAAACAAGGATGCCGTCTCCGCCCTGGTTCGTGTCTTCACGAACCAGTGTTGAATGCTCCTGTCAAATCACTTCCCACAAATCCTGGAGAAAGGAAAAGTTCTTAATATCCTTTTCATAATACAAGGCGGAGGAGTATTTGTAATCACAGGGATCTTCTGCCAGTAGCCAATGCGGGGCTAATGGATTGAAATGCAGGTAGTTTAATTTCTGCATGGCCACAGCCCGTGTGTATATTGGCACCGCAAGTGAATCACGCTGCCAGATTTCATGCTTTTTGTTTATGGCATCTACACGGAAGGCATGCTGCAAACCTTCTGCCCGTAACATGTTTAGTAAGCGGTGCGCCGTGTACTTCAGGAAGGAACCTTGTGCTGTTTCTTTACCATTCATGGCCAGTGTGCGCCAGATCATGTGCAAGTGGTTGGGCATGATTACAAAGGCATAAATCGCAGCTAGCTGATTCCTGGAGAGGTAATCAAGGGATTCAATGATAATGTCCTTGTGCGCATCATGCTTCATCAGGTGACGCCAGCCATTGATGGTGGCGGTCCAGAAATTCAGTTGTCCGGGTTCGATGTAGGATTTGCGAGGGCGCATAAATATTTTGTCAATCATAGTTTTATTGCTTAGTTCATTTGGTCCAACGAGCATTCCGATTCGTTGAGACACGAACCGGGGATGCTGTTCCATCACAACTCAATGCTGATCCTGGCCTGTACAATTCTGGGCAGTATGGTGAGCCTGCTCTCAGTAATATTGGTGACGCTGATATGCCGCAACACAACCGCTGTTTCCCCCAGGATATTTTGACCGGAAACAGAAAGCGAGCATCGCTTGCCGGCTTTATACATTAATGATCCGTCCATTTGATGGATGGGTATGCTGGTGCCAAAGCCGGACAGGTAATAACGCAGCCCAACGATCCAACGGTTTTGCAGCGCATAGTTGAAAGTGCCTCCGGCTGATAGCTGATGGTTAAACCTGTGAATGACTGTATCGTTGATGGTGTTGCTGAACCAGCCGGTGTACACCAGCATCAGGGAAGCTTTGAATTGTTTCCCTGCTTTGACAACGGGTTCCAGCCGGTGGCTGATAACGGATAATTGCTGCTGTGTGAAAGTGCCGTTTACAACAGCCGGCAGAAACCTGCTGTTGAGGTTGGTTTGAAATACCATCCGGCTGTTGAATTTGGGCAATGACTTTTCGAAACGAAATGAAACACTGCCTTGGTGGGCGGAGGGCAGGTACACCGCTCTTGCATAAACATATTCCGGCACCAGGGAGGTGGAATCACTGAGCACATGCATCGTTTTTGTGAAAGAGGCTGTGGCAAGCAGTACGATACCTTTTGCGAATGAGATGCGGGAATAAGTGATGCTGCAGCCGAGGTCTTCGGTAACCCGGGGTGCCACCGGATTATCGCGCAGGGAAGGCCCTCCGGAGAGGCTGGTCATTGGCAGCAACTGGGTGGTAGGCGCAAGATTACGGTTGTATTTTACTTCAAAACTCCATTTACGGAACGGCTTTTTGCCCACGGTGCCACCAATCGCCAGTTGTCCTGCCGGGAATCCATAGTGGCTGCGACTGCTGGCTTCCTGTATGTTCAATTGGTGCATGGCCAGCCTGATTTCTGTATTCCATTGAAACGCTTTGCCGGGCCGTATCACGGAAGCATGTGACAAGCCGGTCTCCATACGCTGATAATTGCCTGCATTGTGAATGGTGTTGACGGGAGGGGAAAATGTTGCCACACCTGCACTTGCTTGTGCGGCATTGAAGAAGGTTCCCCCATTCCAGTGGGTAAACGCAGCCAGGGAGTGAATGACCTTGCCGGAGCGGATGAAATACTGCCATCGGAAGTTCAGCAGGCGATCCTGCATGGTGTGGGAACGCATATGCAGTGTGAACGAATCGGGCAGATGGAAATAGCCGTTCAGCCGTGAAGTGATGATACCAAGATCGTCGTTCTTGTGGAGCCAATGCAGGGAAGCGGTCAATTTCATTACCTGGCGGGTGCCAGTCTTGAAGGTCTCGCTGCCGGAAACAGAGAAGTAATGGGCCACAAACCGGTTTTGCTCCTGAAGGCTGTCGGTGATGGCCCCGCTTGTTCGGTTTTCCAGGGTGTTGTTGAATTCGGATCGGGCCAAACGTATGGACCAGTTCCCCTGGTTGTTTTTGAGTTGGTCGTGGCTTATTTTGATATCTGCTTGTGTGTTATTCAAGCCGGCCAGTTGGGAACTGCGGGTGGCGGTATTCCAGGATTCCTGGGCGCCAGGCTGGTAGGTTGCCAGTTCCGAATTTTCCAACTGCAACTGCTGCCTCACCTGCTGCCACCCGCCCAGCAGGTGGGTATGGCGGGCTACACGGCCGGCGGCGCTGCCTTGGAAACTGGCGTCGCAATTCCGGTTCCAATAGGAAGTGCGCAGGGATGGCGTTTGCAGAAAGCTGGTTGTAGGAAAGCTTTGCGGCAGATCGGCATGCGTTGTTTTTTCGGTAAAGCCGGTGAGGTTGGTGACTGAGCCAATGGCTGAACTGGCACCAGGCGGTTCACCCACATTGTTGGCTTCGGCGAATGCAGTACCCTTGATGGTGGGATGTACCAGCAAGGCATCAAGGTCAAGGCCATACCATCCTTGCGGGTTTGCCCCCATGTTGAGGCTCCCGCTGGGCCTGAAGCCGGGGTTATGTTCCACTTTGAGGTTCAGCGCCAATTCATCCCCTTCAAGAATGGTTTTCAGCAGCCGGTCTTCCCCATAGCGCTGTATGAGCTGCACTTCGGAAAACGACTTGCTGCTGAGTCCTTTTACAAGCTGCTTATAGTCGGCGGTGGAGATCTGTTGTCCGTCGATGAGCACACGTGATATTTCCTTTCCATTGAACCTGACTGCGCCGCTTTCTGACACTTCAAAACCAGGCATGGCGGCCAGCAGGTCTTTCAGCTTTCGGGTATCTGGGTCCTCATAGTCCTGTCGCCGGAATATCAGGGTGTCCCCTTTTATCTGGGGCCTTTGGAGCCGGGGCTGTACCTGCACTTGCTGCAGGGTGGAATCAGCCGCTTCCCGGAGGTAAATGAACAAGGTGGAATCCTGCAACGCATGCAGCATGGCCGGCGGTATTGGCAGTTCAAATTTCCTGAAGCCTACATGGGTACATACCAGCAGGAGAGGCTCGCGGAGTGTTGTCTGCTGCGGCACCTGCAAACTGAAGCGGCCTTTTTCATCCGATTGGGTCATTCGGTGTACGCCATTGGGTCCGGTCAGGGAAATGGAGGCGCCAGGGAGAGATTGCGGATATTGCGCTTTAATATAAATAACCCCATGTATAATAATATCTGGTTGCGCCTCGGTATGAAGGAACGCTCCAGCCAGCAGCATCAGCAGCATTACGCCAATGGGTAATTGGCAACGCGCTCCAGCACAGAAGATGTTCATCCTGCAGGATTTTCGAAACTCGGGGTTTCTTCTATTCTGAGAATTTTTCCCAGTAGCTCACATTCACTGAGAAGGTAGTTTGGCAGTTAATGCAATCATCTTTCTGGTGGCTCGCTATATTCATGAGGTTCCCGATGAATAGCCTCATATTTCGCTTGAATTCATCCATTGATTTGGCTGTAGCCATTTCTTTTTTTGAGGGCATTTGCAGATCCGTTAAGGCTGATTCCGGGTTGTCATACATGCCTATTTTTTCTAGCTTAAACTTCAGCAGCCCATGGCTGTCTTGTAATTCAAGGATAATTCCCGGGAGTCCGCCCATTTTCCAGGGGCCATTTGACACCGGAATTTTGGGGCAGTACCAGGCGGTATAATACCTGCCCCGGAATGGAGTGGTTGCTTCATAGCAGAGTAGGGTATCATGGATCACCTTGCTGCGGCCGGTAATTTTCCAGGTGAATGGATGCAACGAATCTTTGTACAGGGTTTTCTTCTCCGTGAAAACTTCATTATAGAAGTAACCCTGCCCCTTTTCGAAATCCTTGATGAATGAGTATTCATACCTGGAAATTAGTGTCATGTTAAATCCTTTCTCTTTTTCCACCATAGAATCCTGCGGTATCCTGAGCCGGAAGCTGGATTGATTCCCTTGTTGACTGAGAATGGCATCACATCTGAATGGATTTGGATTCAGCGTATCCATGCCTGTATATTCCATGGAATAAATGATTTCCATGTTACTGTTTGCTTGACCGTAAGCCGAATGGAAAAGTATCAGGGCCTTAAAAATGATGTTGGTGAGAATAGTAAGTCTGAGGGACATGGTCTTCAATTTTAACAGGGGGCGAATGAGCCAGCCTGTTTCCGACTGCAGGCAATGGCCAGGTCAAATGCAGGCTGGCGTAATGGGCATCAATGTTTCCGAATCAGCATCATTTCATGATTATTCTGCGTGCTTGATGGTAAACTGCAGTGAGGCAGTTGAAGGCGTCGTTGGTGGCCAGGGTACAATTGGCTTGCGTAGAGGAGCATTTGTATTCCAGCTCAAAACTTGCCAAACTGATTTTGCCTGAAAACTCTACTGTGCAGTCGGGCACGTCCCTTTTTGCAGCGTTTGCATCCTGGGTTTCGGTTTGAGTTGATGTGGGCTGTGGCTGATTCGCCATGAAGTGGGTACGAGAAGCGCGGTGTTTTGCGGAGAGTGCAGCTGGCAGGGAAATGGTCAGCATAGCGAGAATGAGCCACCTGGAAATCTGGTTTTTTTTCATGTGTATATACTTTGTGTGTTTGATGCCCTATTTGGAATCATCGCGGGGCATCCGGTGATCGCGTTGGCATACCCGGTATCCGATGGTATGCTATCGGGTTTACAGTTTTGCGCACAGGCGCCGGGCTGTTGGTGTGGCTAATCCCCGGGTGTTTTCGCGGCCACCAGCGTTCTGCCTGAATCGTATTCGGATATAGGACAGAAACTATACCCGTATGGCGTAGCTACAGGGTGCACAAACAGGACTATCCATCGATGAATGTGTTGTGCAGATTCAAAATGAAAAAATGTTTCGAAGAGATGCAAGCGCATCGGACACCTAAACTGGAAGATTCTTCCACCTTGTCTGGAAGATTCTTCCGAGTTTTTGACAATTGTCAAATCTGTGGCCTGGTTCGAAGTGGATGGAAAATAGTTTCGGTTCGTGAGGACACGAACCGAGGCGGAGCTTCAGCATGGACTTGTATGCGGCATTCTTGTTTTCGCGCAGCGAAAACAAGAATGCCGTCTCCGCCGGGGCTGACCAAAAAGGTTTGGCTTTTTTAGGGTGAAGCGTTTCTGTAAGCGTATTGGAACAGCGTTATGGAACCTTTCATTTACGAAGTAGTTC
>JALOMZ010000380.1 GCA_025455205.1 Chitinophagaceae bacterium
TACATCGAGGAAAACCCCGAGAAGACGCTTCGGCGCCTGTCGGACAACCCATATTTCAGGTTCACCGACAGCCTTATTGCGCTGTCGGCCCGGCAGCGGCCCGAAGAACTGGTCACCTATGCCCAGGCCAAAGGCAGCCCGCTGGCCCAGCGCATTGCCGCCCATACCGACCCGTTGGTGCGCATGATCTATTCGCTGGCCAACGACAATGCCGGCCAGCTGTATTTCCCCTTCATAGACCAGCTGATCAGTGGCGAGCTTACCCGTGAATCCATCCAGCGGGCCGTGAAGGACTCCGCCGCCTATTACAGCCTGCTGGTAAAAACGCAGGTCACCAATGCCGGCCGCATGGCCCGGGGAGCCTCACAGACATGCTGCATGTGAAGTCGCTGGAGACCTATGTAAACACCATTAATGGCCTGCACGACCTGCCGGCCCCCGTGCGGTTCCGGAAGATCCAGGGCCTCAACGCCCAGGAGCTCTATTACCTGATTGTGCTCAATGAGGCCGAGATCTATACATCGAGTTACATGTACGTATACCAGCGCATGCTGGACCTTACACCCGGCAAAAGCGCCGATACCCTGCTGCAGGTGGTGAATTACGACCGCTATAAGAAGTTTCTGACCATGGCGGCCAACTACAACACGCTCAACGATTTCCTGGCCCGCATGAGCAAGCCGCATGCCACCCAGCTGATGACCAATTTTGTGAACAACCTCGACAAGGGACGGTCTCGCGATGATATTGAGGATGCCGTGGATGTGGCTAATGCCTATGCCAGTATCAAACAGCCGGAAATACGGCAGCTGATGCTGGACCAGGTGAAGAAGAACCTGCAGGAAGCCAGTTCCTGGAACAATAAGAAGGGTATGGTGGTGTACCGGCTGGAGAAGGTGATCATGGAAAGCAGCGATGCCCAGATGGATCCCCGCCTGCCGCCGGTGAACATTTCCGACTCGCTGGGCATTCCGCCGGTATACGAGATCCGCAACGACCAGTTGCGCGACGAAAAGGGCCGCATTGTGCTGCAGATGTATTTTTACGGCGATGCCAGCGGCAAGGGTACCTTCAACCACCTGCTACGCCTGTATGCCGATCGCAGCAAATGGGCCATGAAAGCCACCCCGCAATGGGTACAGTATACCAGCATCGGTTCGCCCGTGCCCTTTGTACTGTTTGCCAACCGGGCATTGGATGAAGAGAATGATGAAGACGAGAAAGCAGCGGAAGCCCTCATTGCCTGGATGAACGAAAACGGCTACAAGCCATCCATCAGCGTACACCGCGGCCATAGTTATTACCTGCCCTACACCATCGAGAAGCTGCTGCCCAGCAAGGTAGTGGTACTTGGCAGCTGTGGTGCCTACCACAACCTGGCCGATGTGCTCAAGACCTCGCCGGATGCCTATATCATTTCCAGCAAGCAGGTGGGCTACGGAGAAATTAATGTGGCCCTGTTCACCTACCTGGTTGATAAACTTAAGGCAGGTCAGGACGTGAAATGGCCGGTGATGATGACGGAGGTGGCCGGGCGCATCAGTGCCGACAAGCAGTCGGGCTACGATGATTATGTTTTCCCGCACCAGAACCTGGGCGCCCTGTTCATCAAGGCCTATAAGATAGCCAATGAAAAGGACGATCCCTTTCAGGGCATGACCGCCAAATGATAAACGGTCCCGGCACAAGCCCCATATTCCCTAGCTTCGCCGGTTCCCTGCTGTGCAGGCGTCAAACTGACGGTTACATGGCTTGTATTCCCGCGTATTGCTGATGGCTGAACCTTCCCAAAAGAAAATATTTGACCTGGCCCTGTTTGGCAGGATACTGGCTTATGCCAGGCCATACCGGCGCCATTTTCTGGGCAGCCTGTTGCTGGCGCTGGCTATGGGGTTGCTGTCGCCTGTGCGGGGCCTGCTCATACAGTATACTGTTGACAAGGGCTTGAAGGGGCAAACAGGCAATATCCCTGGCTGGCTGAATGACTGGTTTGACCTGATCAGCCGCCACGATATGGTGCGGTTCATTGTGCTGCTCACCCTGCTGCAGATTGGGGTACTGCTGGTGGAATCGGCGGTGCGTTTTCTTTTTGCCTTTACCACGGCATGGCTGGGCCAGCATGTGGTGAAAGACCTGCGGGTAACGGTGTTCCGCAAGGTGCTGGGCCTCAACCTGCGCCAGTTTGACACCACACCCATTGGTACCCTTACCACCCGTACCATCAATGATATTGAAAGCATTAACGAAATCTTCTCTGACGGCCTCATACCCATCATTGCCGACCTGCTGACCATTCTTTTCACCCTGGCCACCATGCTCTGGATCGACTGGCGGCTCACCCTCATCAGCCTCATTCCTTTTCCGTTGTTGCTGGTGGCCACCTGGTATTTCAAGGAAAGTGTGAATCGCTCCTTTGTGAAGGTGCGCAACGCCGTGGCCAACCTCAATGCGTTTGTGCAGGAGCACCTCAATGGCATGCAGCTGGTGCAGGCTTTTACGGCCGAGGACCGTGAGTATGAGCGGTTCCGCCAGATCAACCGCGAACACCGCAATGCCAATATCCGCGCCATTTTTGCCTACTCCGTGTTCTTCCCGGTGGTGGAAGTGGTGCTGGCCCTGAGCCTGGGCCTGCTGGTGTGGTGGGTGGCCCACCGGCAGATAGAGGCGGGCAAGCTCATTGCCTTTATCCTTTTCCTTAACCAGATTTTCCGTCCGCTGCGGGTAATGGCCGACAAGTTCAACGTGATCCAGATGGGTATGGTGGCCAGCGAACGGGTGTTTAAGGTGCTCGACAATACGGATGAAATGCCACCAGTGCCTGCCGACGCATACCGGCCTGCACAGGTGCAGGGCACCATCGATTTCAACCGGGTGAAGTTTGCCTACCAGGAGCCCGATTGGGTGCTGAAGGACGTGGACTTCCGGGTGGAAGCGGGGCAAACCCTGGCCATTGTAGGCAGCACGGGCAGCGGAAAAACCACCATCATCTCGTTGCTCAATCGCCTGCGGGGCCAGATAGGCGTGGTGCTGCAGGATGTGTTCCTGTTCAGCGGGAGCGTGATGGACAACATTACCTTGCGCAATCCCCACATACCGGCCGAACGGGTGGAGGAAGTGTGCCGGATGATCGGAATCCACGAATTCATCATGCAGCTGCCGGGCGGCTACCAGTTCAATGTGCTGGAGCGGGGCGCCACCATGAGCGCCGGGCAACGGCAGCTGCTCAGTTTTGCCCGCTGCCT
>JALOMZ010000061.1 GCA_025455205.1 Chitinophagaceae bacterium
AGTAACGTAAAGGGATAGAAGCCGGCAGGGGTTATCATTTTGAGTGGTTCCTGGTTAACCCAGTGATAGTCCGTGTAATATCCGATGCTTTTGTTCCAGCAGTACTCGTTAATAAGTTCTGCCCGTTTGGATGCTTTCTTCAGGAATCCGGTGCTTTTGGCCTGGTTGCCGGTTTGCTGATAGGCGCGGGCCAGCACGGTTTCCAGCCGGCAGAGCAGGGCGTTGAGGTCTACAGGAATGATGTGGGTGGTTTGGATGGTATGGATGTTTTTGCCATCCGCAAACCAGCGGGTACTGAAATCCCATCCACTGGCGGCACCGGCGCGGAGGTGCTGCCAGGCCTCAGCATGGAGTTGCCGGTCCATGGCTTTTTGTGCGGATTCATCGCGAAAGCGCATGGTGGCCATTTTCTCCATGGCAAATGTGTCGGCGGTGAGCACGTCCTCTCGATAACTCTCCTGGCGGGGCTGATCGCTGTCGTCCCAATAGCGGTTCAGCAGTCCGCCATCCGGCATTTTCACTACGGCGTATTTGGCCTGCCCGGGTGTAATGTCTTCGGCGCCCCGCATCCAGTAGTCGTATTCCTTTTGCAGCGCGGGGAGGTAGCGGCCATAAACGCGTGGACCATGCAGGGAAGCCAGCAATTCCACCATAAGGGCAAAGAAAGGAGGCTGTGATCGGCTGAGGTAATAGCTGCGGTTGCCGTTAGGTATATGGCCATAGGTGATGATGAGATAGGAGAAATTGGCTACCATCTGTTCGATGATCTGTTCTTCGCCGCTTTCCTTAAGGCCCAGCATGGTGAAATAGGAGTCCCAGTAGTAGATTTCGCGGAACCGGCCGCCGGGCACGATATAGGCATTGGGCAGCGGCAGCAGGGAACTGCCTTCCCGGGCTGTATCGGGCTGCCGCCTCAATACTGACCAGAGGGTTTGGATGTGCTTCACCACATCCTGTTCCCGGCTTTCGTAGCCCGATTGTGGTGCTGCCGGTACATGGAAATTGTCCTCCACAAATTTCCGCAGGTTCAGGCCGGGCCCTTTAGCCTTTTCATAGTCCTGCAGGATGTCTTTCACCGGCCGCTTGGGGGTGCAGTCCACAAAGGTTTTGCCATCGGGGAATACGCGTTGCATTTGCACGTCGTGAAACAGCGGTCCATAGAGTTGGTCGGGGGTGGGCGGCCACTGTGCCAGTGCGCCGGCCAGGGGTAGCAGACTGCTCAGAAAAAAAGCAAGCAATTTCATAGGGCTGTTATTGGAGGGGAAAGGTACGGCAGCCCCTCCATCAATGCAGGTACCCGGGCTGCCGCTTTTATTATGAGCAGGCTGTATGCCACCATTTATTCTCCGGCTCCATCTGTTTTTCCTCTTTCTATGGCAAATCCTCCCACGCGTTGCCCGCATATGAGTCCCTGTTCGCAGTCGCTGCGGTAGTGGATGGCGCCATAGAGGCGGCTGATGCTGGCTTCGCGGGCCATGGCCTGGTAGGATTCAGCCTTGTCCTTTAAAATGAAGCCCAGCACTGTGGCGGCGGCTCCGCTGAAGGTACTGTGGCCGCTGGTATAGGAGGGGAAGTTGGGAAGTCCTACTACTGTCTTGATGCGGTTGTCCATTTGGAATGGCCTCGGGTTGAAGTAGAAGTATTTGGCATCCCAGCAGGCAATGGCGCCATCCATCATGGCTGTGTTCAGCAGCGCCAGGTTGCGGGCCCAGCGCACTTCGCTGAAATTGCGCTGCACAAAATCTTCGCATGCAATGGCGTTCCAGTGCCCGGGCGGCGTGTAGGTGCCCACCCCATCGGCCCAGAATTGGGCGATGCGGATCTGCTCGCGCGTGGGGTTGCGGGCATATTCATACACTTCGGCCAGTTCGTTTTTGAATTGCTGGCTGCTGGTGGAGGGCGGAGCGGGCGGTCGTATGCTGATGAGTGTGGTACTGTCGAAGTTCCAGGTGCGCACACGACCAAATAACATGAGCATACCTGGGCGGGCGGGGAATTCCTGGCTCAGCCAGGGTGCTTCGCCCCTTGCTATGGCATCCTGCCGGAACTGCGCTTCGATGGCGGCACTGCCTCCGGCCTGACCGGCACGGTCGGTGCGCGCACGGGCAACAAATTTGAGTGCCACTGACCGGCCGAGGGCAAAGCCTGCGTCGAGGTCGCTGCGCACGTTGGCGCCGCTGGCTATGCGGGCCTGCAGGTGCTCATTCACCTTTTCCTGCACAAAAGCCTGTTCACCCGGGAAGAGCAGCTTCATCATTTCCCACATCACGCCAGCTACCGTGGCATCTTCGCTGGGGTAGCTGGGCAGATCGGTCTTGGGGACCAATGCTGTCACTGTATTGCTGACGTTGTAAGGAGCCGCGCGATTGTACAGTTTTTTGTAATGGTAGCAGGCTACCAGGGCATCGTAGCAGGCGGCGCTGATGTAGGCATAGGCCCGGGCGGCATAGGGCGGGTTGGAAAAGGGGAAATACGGGTAGGCCAGTGGGTTGTTGGCGTCGGGCACAGGATAAGTGCCATCGGGGTTGTTCACCGGCGGGAGGTTGTATTTGGCCACCAGTTCCCGCGTAATCTCGTTCCAGCGCAGCACGGCGCCAGCGCTCCAGTATTGGAGGGCTTCGTGCTCCCTGCTGTCCATAGAGGCCTGGGAACTTTTGATCTCATTGATCTGTGCGGTGTAATCAGGGCCGGCCGGGGCACCAGGTGCAGGCACGGCAAACTCATCGGGTGCGTTGAGCAGTATGGGCTTCCAGGTGCCTGCATTCAGGTCTGTTTTAGCCGGGTTGAGTGCCGGGAATGCCTGACTCCGGTCGGATATGCTTTTGCTGCAGCCCCAAAGCAGGAGCAGGGCGGGCAGCAGGGAAATGATATGTTTGGGTATGGACTTCATGAGGATTCCGTTTGGCTTGCTGTACCCGGTAATGGGCATCAGCAAGCAGATTCTAGGTTAAATATTTTACATGGGGGTGGTCAGGGTTTTTTCTTGCTGTCATGCCCTTTCGCAAAATGGAATATCCAGGCCATGCCTGCGTACAGGGTGTAGCTCTGCCCCATGTTGCGGCCGGAAACCACATAATTGCCACCGCCCAGCAGGGTCAGGGGCTTGATCCAGGCTTCTTCCTTCTTGACATGCAGGCCCAGGCGGGTGGCATTCATCTGGTTGCTGATGAATGGCATGTTGTTACGGGTGATATCGAAATCGAATCCGCCCTGGGTAGTCCAGTTGTCGGCCATAGCTTCCAGTACCAGGGTGTTGGTGCGATAGCCCAGGCGGAGATTCCATTGGGTGGCATTGGGCATATCCACTTCTGTGCTGTAGTGAAGAGCGTTGCTGTAGTAGGCGTTGCGGTCGAGGGATACATTACTCCGCCATACATAGGTGGCGCTGGCGGTGGCAAACCAGCCGTTCACGATGTAGTCTGCCATGATGCGGGCACTCAGGTTGGTGCTGCCCAGGCCAATGCTGAAGGGCAGCATATCCTTGCTGTAATTGCTCAGGGGGGTGCTCATTCCCAGCAGTCCGATGGCGCTGAGCTTGCCCTGCCCCAACTGCCAGGTTTGGGGCTTGTACTTCAACCAGAGGCCCAGGTCTTGCAGCCCTTCCTGGCCCTTCCATTGTCCGGCACTGGCATTGGTTTTCACATACGACAGGTTGTAGAATACGGCCAGGTTCTTGCGAATGCCATACATGCCCATAAGGGCAAGCTGCTGGTTGCTGACCGTGCCGAGGTTGAGGTTTTCGCGCTTGAGGGTGCCTTCCCAGTATTGGTGCCAGGCACTGTAGCTGTATAGAGGTCCGGTGCACAGGTCGCCCTTGCCCATGAACAGGGCGTCGGCGTCAGTTTGTGCAAGGGCCTGCTGCCGGAGGCTGCAACAAAGGATGCAGCACATCCATATGCAGATGTGTTTCATGATGATCGTGGATTTCTGATGTGTAAGAAATGGTGCGCATACCATGCAGTCTGCCGATTGCATGGTGTATCGTTCAGCATGCTGTTTGGGCATACTGTTTCAGCCTGTTTCAGATGCGTGCTACTTCTTCATCTTGAGCTTGGTCACTACCAGTTCGCCCACTTTCTTGCCAGATTCCGTACTCACGAGGCAGGAGGGATGGAAGTGAATGCCCCCATAGAAGCGGGCCAGGTTGTTTTCCTCTGCCGCATGCCGGAACGATTTGAAGCTGCGGCTGGGGATGCCAAATTCCAGTTCGGTGGTATCGGTATAGGAAAAATTGTCGCCGAATACCTTGGTCAGCGCTTCGGCTGCCGCTGCACTGGTGGTACTGTGGCCGCAGGTGTATTCGGGGAAGGCCGGTGTTTGCAGCAGCGGGCGCCATTCGGGGTCCATGTACTTGTTGATGATGGTCTCCGGACGCGCATAGTTGCTGCGGTATTTTTCATCCCAGCATTGAATGAAGGCGTCGAACTTGGCGATAGACGTAATGGCATAGGCATATACCGTTTCCGCAAAGTCTGCTTTGGCCTGCTGGGCGGCAATACCCACGATGCCCATCCAGTGGCCGGGCGGGGAGAATTTCTTCGTGCTGAACATCACGTGCCCGCTCACATTGAGCTTGAAGGGGTTGTCGTCCCAGAAATTGGCGATGTGTTCCTGCTCCGGTGTCAGGTTCTCCACGGCATCCTTAACGGCTTTCACCTGCTGGTAATAGGCTCCATTGGTGTCGGTCATGTTGAAGGGCGCGGGTGGTGGTGGCGCAAACTGGCTGGAACTGTCCATTACCAGGGGCCTGATCTCCCGCCAGTTGGGTTCCACGGCATCGGCGTACATGGGCGGGGTGGGCACCCAGCGTCCGGGCACGTCCATCACAGTGTATTTCTGGCTGCCCCGGGTGGCGGCATAATTGTCGCCCTTGCTCCAGGCAATCATGGCTTTGGATATGGTATCGGCAAAGGCCTTGCTCTGGGCTTCCTCGTCATCGGGCAGTCCCTTATCACGGGCCATGGAGAGGATACTGTCGCGGAAGTCCTGCATACTGCCTTCGGGGAAGGTAACGGCCTCACCTACCTGAATAAAGGCCAGCAGGGCAGCCAGGTGGAAATTGACCTTATCGCCCTGTGGTTTGGGCATCTCTTTCAGGTCGGTGATCTGCCCTGCCAGCGATTGGTATCGGTCAGGGAAGCCGGCAGCGATCACTTCGTAGGCTGCGATGGAGGCATAGGTATAGTTGCGGGAAGCCACAATGGGCGGAAAGTTATTGCCCATCACCACGCGGTTCAGCTCATGCACGGTTTGGCTGAAGCGCAAGGGATCGCTGAGGTAGCCCTTGTATTCAGTGCTCGGGGTGCATGCCTGTAGCAGCAGGAGGATGGAAATAATTCCTATGAATATTTTTTTCATATGTTTCAATGAATGCTTGATGGATGATGTACGGAATAGCCCATGCAAACCTCCGTATGCGGAGGGTGCGGGCCCATGATAAAAATCAATGAATTGCCATTACAGCAATGTTTCCGGGGGTATCCAACTGCCTTCAATGAATGGGTGGCCGCACATATGGGGCGACCGTATGGCCGGGCTGCTGCTGGCTGCGGCCGGGTCAGGCAATGTCCACAGCGTGCAATTGTCGTCGTAATCGCCGAGGTAGTTGCTGATGTATACCGGGGCAGATTTCTTTGCACCGGAATCCTTGTTGAACTGAAACGCCAGGGAGGCAAAAGCATCGCGGGCCGAAAGCAGCTGTTGCATCTCGGCATGCGGCAGGCAGCGCACGTACATGCGGCCATCGGCAAGGCGCCGCTCTACATAACGATAGTGAACGCCATTGATCACGATATCGCCTTCCACCGCTTCCCATCCGGTCCAGTTGGTGGTATAGGGAAGGCTGAGGTCCACACTTAATTCTACCAGGGAGGCCGGATCGTAACTGCGGTTGTCGATACGGGCCTGCACGGCGTGGTCTGCACGATGCTGCAGCCATTCCACCAGCAGGCGGTAGCCGGCCGCGTTGAACAGCAGGATGCCCAGGATTGCTATGATGGCCAGTTTTCTCAAACGATTCGAAAAATAGGTTTTTTCCCTGAATCCGCTAACAGGTGCAACAATTTGCCATGCAGAATCATGGATACGCATTCCATTACTGTCACTTCACCACATAAGTTTTTCGCTGAGGACCGATGCCGGTAAGCGTAAGGCTTTTCCATGGTTTGGGCAGAATGCCTTTTAGTTGTGTCAACCCGGTATCGGTGATCTCCAATCCGCCAAAACCCATGAGCATGCTTTGCAGCACGCCCCCTGCACCCGTAGCGAAATAGGGGTTGGTGCCGCCCTTGGTTTCGGCAATCACCCGGAAAGGAGGGTTGAGGTTGGGCAGGTAGGAATCCCTGAACCAGTGAAAGGCCTTATCGGCATCGCCCAGGCGTGCATAGAGCAGGGTAAACACGGCCTGCGTCATGGCGGGTGTGCCTTCATCGGGCACGCGCTGGCTGTAGTATTCCAGGTCGGCCCTGATCTGGCGGGGATCCGTCACCTCCTTCAGCGGATATGCCAGCAGGTTCACGTCTGCCTGTTTGATGCCTTCGCCTTTATAGGTTTCATGCTCCCTGGTTACGCCGTTCTCCATTTTCAGGATCGGGATATTCTTTGCCACTTCCATCCAGTCTGGATTCACGGGCATCCCCAGCAATTGCGCTGCCTGGGTGGCAAACTGCAGGTTGGCTTTGGCGGCGGCATTGGTGAAGGCGTTGTTGTTCACGTTCTCTGCCCACTCATCGGCAGCCACCACATTGTTGATCTCGTATCGGCCCGGGCCTTTGCGTTCCACGCGGCTGCTCCAGAATTCGGCAGTTTCCTTCAGGAGGGGCCAGCCTCGTTCGCGCAGCCATTGCTTGTCCTGCGTAACGCGATAGTAGTTCCAGGCGGCAATGGCCACACAGGCGGTGATATGTTGCTCAAAGGGACCGCTCAGGGCCCATACCGGTGTTTCTTCCACGCCTGTTTCCGCACTTTCCCAGGGGAACATGGCGCCGCGGTATCCCTTACTGAAGGCATTTCGTTTGGCAGCCTCCAGCCGCTGGTAGCGGTATTCCACGAGGCTGCGGGCTATTTCGGGGCGCATCACCAGCAGGGCCGGGTACATCCACAGTTCGGTATCCCAGAACACATGGCCATTATATCCCAGTCCGCTGAGCCCCATGGGTGAGGGCGACAAAGCCGTGCCTTCGCGGGTGAAGGAATAGAGGTGGTAGAGCATGCTGTGTATGTCCTGCTGGCTTTGCGCATCGCCTTCAATCACGATGTCGCTTTTCCAGAGGTCCTGCCAGGCTTCGCGATGGCGCTGCAGCAGGCGGTCGCGCCCTTCCAGCCGGGCAAAGATGGTGAGGCGTTCGGCTTCGTTCAGGGGATCGTCGTGGTGTGCTGATGTAATGGAGGAACCCGCTATGGAAAAACGGTATGTCTGCCCGGCCCTGAGCTGTTTGGAGAACTTCATGAGGTGCATGTTGTTGTCCCACATCTCATGTATCACCCGAGGCTCCTGGCCATGGGCTTCTTCAAAGAGGAAGCTGTTGCTGGCGCACATGAGCATTTTGCCGGTAGGGCTTTTAGCCGAGGAGGTGAGCAGCGACAATACCACATGCGGGCGGTCTATCTCGTTATAGTAGTTCTGCACATCCTTCAGCAGGTCGGGGGCGGCCATCACGCTGGCGGCGCTGATAGTGATATCCTTTTTGGGTGTAATGGTTATATCCATCAGCACGGTAAAGGGCAGGTGGCGCAGGGCATAGTAGGTATATTCTACGGTGGCTTTGTCGAGGTGGTCAAAGCGCGATGTGAAAGCCGCTTGCTGCATATTCAGTTCCTGGCTGAACTGGCTGATGTTGGAGGTGCCAATACTGCGGCCATCAATCTCGAAGCGCATGTTGAGCAGGTTGAAGCTGGGTATGAAGTTGCTCACCCGGCCACGTCCGTAGGTATCATAGGCGCCGGCCAGCACCACTTCCTTTACCCGGAAGGGCTCAGGCGCACTCACAATGCCCATCATGCCATTGGCCACCGTAACGCCGTAATAAGCAGACGGGTTGATCTGGCTGGCAGATATTTTCCAGGGATCCTGCGCCCGGGCAACCGGCAGGCATAAGAGGAGCAGGCAGTGTAGTACAAGTTGGCGGCGCATAAGCAAGCAGTTTTACAACACTAAAATATTGTGCGGCAGGCAGGCATAAAGCGCAAATTGCCCACTGCAAAGGTTTGAAGCCCATAGCTGGATTGCTCAGGGCTGGGGTTTGAAGGCCAGCAGCACGGCCGGGGCATTGTTGCGGGCTATCACAAATGCTTTGCGGCCCCCCACCGTGATGGCCCGCACGCGGCGGCTTTCCCCAATGAGCACGTAGGGATGGAGGCTGGCGCATTCAAAGTTT
>JALOMZ010000381.1 GCA_025455205.1 Chitinophagaceae bacterium
CCGACGGAAATGAAAATCATTATGAAAAGAATACATCCCCTGATAGGCATCGTCCTCTGCGCAGCCTTGTTCTGCACTTCCTGTACTGCGCAAAAGAACAAAGTGGCGCAGGAGAATGCGCCGGAAGGCACCCCCGTGGAAACCAACAAACCCAATGCGGACTACAAGCCCGCTTTTGCCGGACAAACAAGGGTGAAGGGGGTGAAGACCCAAACAGCTTACGAGGTGGTGCGGCTGGCCGATGGCCTGGGTCGTCCCTGGGCTGTGGTGCCCATGCCCGATGGCAGCCTGCTGATCACCGAGAAATCGGGCTATATGGAGCAGCGCGATGCCAGCGGCAAGCTCCTGCGCAAGATCACCGGCTTTCCGGCGGTTGATGACAGGGGCCAGGGCGGCATGCTGGATGTAGTGCCCGATCCGGGCTTTACACAGAACGGCATCATCTATTGGGCTTATAGTGAGAAGTATGGCAACGGCAACCTCACGGCCATCGCAAAGGGACAGCTGCCGGCTTCGGGGAATACCATCCTCAATCCGGCCGTTATCTTCCGGGCCACGCCAGCCCTGAGCAGCAACCTGCATTTTGGCTGCCGCCTGGTGTTTGGTAAAGACGGGTTCCTATATGCTTCGGTAGGAGAGCGCTCCAACCTGGATGGCCGCAAGCAATCGCAGTGGCTCAACTCCGGGCTGGGCAAGATATTCCGGATCACCACCGAGGGCAAGCCCGCGCCCGGCAACCCCTTTGTCAATACGCCCAATGCCATGCCCGAGATATGGAGCTATGGCCACCGCAACCCCCAGAGCCTCGACTTCCATCCGGCCACCGGTGAATTATGGGAGGCAGAGTTTGGTCCCCGTGGCGGCGATGAGCTCAACCTGGTGCAGCCCGGCAAAAACTACGGATGGCCCGTGATCACATACGGCATTGAATATGGTGGCAGCAAGATAGGAGATGCCATCCAGCAAAAGGAGGGCATGGAACAACCCGTATATTACTGGGACCCGGTAATATCACCCAGCGGCATGGCTTTTTATGCCGGTGCTGAAATACCCGAATGGCGTAATAACCTGTTCATCGGATGCCTGAGCGGCCTGCATATTGCCCGGCTGGTGATCGAGAATAACCGCGTGGTGGGAGAAGAGCGGCTGCTCACCGATCAGACGGAGCGCTTCCGCGATGTGGCCTATGCCGATGGAAAACTCTATACCGTAACTGATTCCGGCAAACTGCTGATGGTACGGAAGAAATAGGGGAGGTGCCTTCGATTTAGTCGCGCAGGTATACCTTGATGTCAATGCACAACCACCTGCCTTTCCACTCCCTTGCCTGGATGGTGGCGAAGAAGGCTTTGCCGGCATCCATGAGGCGGGCGATCACCTCGTTCTTGTCGCGGGGGATATAGCCGATCTTGTGTTTCCCGAAGTGGAGGGCCACGGCCCAGTTATCGTAGGCATTGGCCGCTTCCCGCTTAAGTTCCAGTTTTACTTCCTGTGAGAGGCTGGGTTCCACTTCTTCCAGGTGCCGGTACGACGTGCCTGCCACCTGGCATTCCAGTACCAGTATGTCCCGCTGCATCACCTGCGTGAGGCCCATGCCCTTGCTGAGGGCGGCCAGTAATGATGCATTGACCTTGATGAGGGTTTGTGGTTGCTGTTCTTGGCTCATGGTATCTGGCTGGTCAGTTGCTGGTATTCCTGCAGCAGTTCCTGTTCGATGTGCTGCAAGGCCTGTATGGCTTCTTCAATTTCTTTTGTTTGTTGTTCCACCCAGGCAGTATCATGGATCTGTGATTCCAGGTCGAAGGGAAACTGCTGGCGGATGGCCATCAACTCATCCTTCAATCGCCGGATGCCTGCCTCCAGAAATCCGATGCGTTCTTCCAGGACAGCTGAAGACCATGTTTTCGGTGTATGTTCAGCATCGCGCAGGGCCTCCTCAAAAACCACACTTAAGGCTTTCAGCTTCTCCAGGTCGCAGGTTTCATACGCTTCCTTCGCAAGCTGCCACAACTGCTGCTGTGCTTCTGTAAGCTGGGGGTTCACATCGGGGTGAAGTCGCTTGGCCATGGCTTTAAACACCTGGCGCAGGGCGGCGCTGTCTTCGTTGGATACCAGGTGATTCAGCAGGTCCTTGCCGCTTTCGATGGCTGCTGTTTCCCGCATGATGGTCTGCTCTGCCTCGGCCAGTTCGGCAGCCACGGCCAGCTCAATGGCTATGAGGTCGGGCTTCTCCTGCCGCGCCAGGCTGCCGCGCACCATTTCCAGTTTGCGCTTGAGTGCCTTCACCCGCAGCTGCAGTTGCAGCAGGTTCACCTGGAAAGTGCCGATGCGGGTGGCATACAGGGCCAGCAGCTGGGGCTTGCCCCATTGCAACAGCACATCTTTTTCATTGAGCAGGGCAATGTATTCGAGCCGAAGGTTTTCGAAACGCGTCAGCAAATCCTGGTGGGTGGTCATGGTGCATAAAGATACGCAGGGTGATCGGGTTGTTTTTATCAGGTGTTGATTCCTGTTGCCGGAACAGTTTCTCAAATCCATTACCTTGAGCCCATGAAAAAATGGATCCTCCCCCTGGTTGCCCTGACCTGTTTGCAGGCGGGTGCGCAACAGCCTGCTGTTGGCAAGAAGATCGAAAAGGCCATGGCCGCCATCGACACCCTTACCATTCGCAGCCATATTGCCTACCTGGCCGATGATAAACTGAAGGGACGTTTG
>JALOMZ010000062.1 GCA_025455205.1 Chitinophagaceae bacterium
GCCTTTGTGGAGAAATACAGCCCCCTTTTCAAGAAAGTGCAGGTGTACGATGTAGCCGTGGCCGGATGATCAAGCCTGCTGCTTAACTACCCTTACCAAATGCATAATCCTCCATGAAACACTGCTCCATGCGCCCCTTTCTTGCTGCTCTGTTGCTTTGCTCGGTCTGCCTGCCGGCGGCTGCCCAAATCCGTGCCGACAGTGCCCGCCAGTTCGATCCACTCCGCATTTACCGCCGTGCCCTGGAGTACAACGACATGGGCAGCGCCGCCTATGCCCTCACCACCTACCTGCTGGAAGGTGGTGATGCCCGCTACCGCGATACCCTGGCCATCATCTACTACCGGCAGGGCAATGCATCAGGCGCCTACCGACTGGCTACAGAGATTAACAGCGCAGACCCCAAAAATACTACCGCCCTTACCCTGCTGGCCGATATCAGCGGCCGCGCCGGCGATACCAAAACCAGCCTGGACTGGTATGAAAAGCTCTGCCCACTGGCACCGAGTCCCTATAACCATTACCAGCTGGCTACCCGCCAATTCATGCTCGAACGCATCGGCGAGTGCCGCCAGACCCTGCAGCGGGTGGTGGCCGACTCCCTGAAGGCCCGCGAAGAAAAGGTGGCCCTAGAAATCAGCCCCGGCAACCCCGAAGAAGTGCCCGTGCTGGCAGCGGCTTACAATATGCTGGGGGCACTCAGCTACCGCGATCAGCAAACCGCCGAAGCCAGGAAATACTACCAGCTGGCCCTCAAGGAACACCCCGCTTTTGTGATAGCCCGCCAAAACCTCGACAGCCTGGCACCCGCCAAACCGGGCAAAACCACCCCGGCCGGCAAGCCGAAAAGTTAAGAAAGCCGCAAATAGCGACTTATCACCCGGATGACAAGATTTTTCTGGCACCCACACCAGTTTTTATTTTGCCGGAATATTTCAGCCCCTTACCTTTGCCGTCCCAAAAAAACTGAGCCATGAACCAGCAGGCCATCAATTTCGTACACGAGCAGATGACTCCCGCCCGCGAACTCCCCAAGTTCAAAGCCGGTGACAACATCACCGTTAACTATAAAGTAGTAGAAGGTAACAAAACCCGTATCCAGAGCTTCAAGGGCGATGTGATCAAGCGTCAGGGCACCGGTGCCACCGCCAGTTTCACAGTGCGTAAAGTGAGCGATGGTGTGGGTGTGGAGCGTACCTTCCCCGTGGTGAGCCCCCATATCGACAGCGTTGTGCTGAACAAAGTGGGTAAGGTTCGTCGCGCCCGCCTCTTCTACCTGCGTGAGCGCGCCGGTAAGAGTGCCCGTATCAAGGAAAAGCGTTTTTCTGCCGAATAAAACCATTAGCAATTTGCAAAAAGGGGACGCCAACGCGTTCCCTTTTTGTTTGGCATTGCCTGCCCGCCGGCAATAAAAATTGCCAAATAGCCTGCTTAGGCATTACCTTTACCCACTAAAATATTCCATCATGACGTCTTTGTTGTTCATTTCATGGCCAGGTGGTGGCGAGTGGATCCTGATTGTGCTGGCTGTACTGGTTCTCTTTGGTGGTCGTAAGATCCCTGAATTCATGCGTGGCCTCGGTAAAGGCATCCGCGAATTCAATGATGCCAAATCCAATGTGAAGAAGGAACTGGAGGAAGGCATGAACGAAAAGGACCGGAAGGCTGAAGCCGGGTCCTGATCCTGAAGTATCCAACATTCACCCAAGATCTTACAGAAAGCAGATGCTTGCCACGCCCGTGTGCAGCACCTGCTTTTTGATTTACGTTACCCATGGTCTTTTCTTTCACCACCATTGCCGATTACCACCGCCAACTGCAGCAGGGGCAGATTACCTGCGAAGCGGCGGTACTGCATTACCTGCAAAGCATCCGCCAACAGCCCCAGCTCAATGCCATGGTGCACCTGTTTGCAGATGAAGCCCTGCAGACCGCCCGGCAGCTGGACCAGCGTTTGGCGGCTGGTGACCCCTTGTTGCCCCTCCACGGGGTGGTGGTCACCCTGAAGGATGTATTCTGCTATGCCGGCCATCCGGTGTCGGCCGCATCACGCATGCTGAATGGTTTCAACGCCCTCTTTTCTGCCACTGCCGTTCAGCGACTGCTGGATGCAGGCGCCATCATTATTGGCACCACCAACTGCGATGAATTTGCCATGGGCAGCACCAACGAAACCTCAGCCTATGGCCCGGTGCTCAACGCTGCCGACCATAGCCGGGTGCCCGGCGGCTCCTCCGGCGGCTCGGCTGTAGCGGTGCAGGCAGGTCTCTGTATGTGCAGCCTGGGCAGCGATACCGGCGGCTCCGTGCGCCAGCCTGCCGATTTCTGCGGCATCGTGGGCCTCAAGCCCGGCTACGGCAGGATCAGCCGCCATGGCCTCATTGCCTATGCCAGCTCCTTTGACTGCGTGGGCATCTTTGGCCTAACGGTAACCGATGTGGCCCGGGTGTATAACGTCATTGCCGGTCCGGATGGCTTTGACAGCACCGCCCTCCAAATGCCGGCGCCAGAGGTGGAAATACCTGTTGCCACTAAGCAGCCGCCCTGGCGCTTTGCCTGGCTGGAGCCCACCCTTTCGGGGAGCATCGACCCGGAAATACGTGCGGCCCTGCAAGGCTGTTTTGAACAGCTGGCCGCCGCCGGCCATACAGTGGAAGCCGTACCCTTCCCCCTGCTGGACTATATCGTTCCTGCCTACTACGTGCTTACCACCGCCGAAGCCAGCAGCAACCTGAGCCGGTACGATGGCATCCGCTACGGGCATGCATCCGAAGGCTCCCCGGCCGATTTAACAGCCTTTTACCAGCGCAACCGGAGCGAAGGCTTTGGCCGCGAAGTGAAGCGCCGCATCATGCTGGGCACTTTTGTGCTCAGCGCAGGCTATTATGATGCCTACTTCACCAAGGCCCAGCAGGTGAGGAAGCGCATCATAGACGAAACCGCCCGCATTTTCAGGGATTTCGACGCCATCCTCATGCCGGTGAGTCCGGGTACCGCCCCCAAGCTGGGCGAGCAACTGGCCGACCCCGTGGCCATGTACCTGGCCGACATCTACACCGTTTTTGCCAACCTGGCCGGCATCCCGGCCATGGCAGTACCCCTCTTCCGGCACTCCAATGGGCTGCCCTTTGGGCTGCAGGTGCTCACCAACCGGGGGAATGAAGTACCTTTGCACCGGATTTCAGCTTACCTTGAGGCTATGCGCCCTGGATAAGCGCCCCAATCGCCAACACCCCGTGGAGAACCTGACCACATACCGCAGCCGCATTTTGCTGCTCCTTCTAATGGGAGTGATGTCGCTGTATGCCACGGCCGGAGAAACAGATCCCCGTAAGAAAACAGCGGGCCGCGATTCATCAAAAACGGCCCCCCTGGAGGAAAAAGGATTCCGCGATCTCTTTGGTGATGAATATCCCAATCCCGCCAATCCCTACAAGGCCGCCCTCAACCCGGTGGTAATGCCCTTTGTGGAAGATTACCTGAAACGGCATGAACAGAAGCTACAGGCCATGAAAGGATGGGCCGGTCCCTATTTCAACATGATGGATGGCATCCTCGCGCAGTACGGCATGCCCAAAGAGCTGAAATACCTGGCCGTTATTGAGAGCAACCTCAAGGCACATGCCCTCAGCTGGGCCGGTGCTGTTGGTCCCTGGCAGTTTATGCCGGAAACTGGTCGCCGTATGGGCCTGCGGATCAACGGGAGCATCGACGAACGTACAGACTATGTAAAGAGCACGCACGCCGCAGCCAAATACCTCCGGGAATTGTATGAAGACCTGGGCGATTGGCTGCTGGTGATTGCCGCATACAACGGCGGCCCCGGCAAAGTGCAGTCCGCCATCCGGCGCAGCGGCAGCCGCAGTTTCTGGGCCCTGCAGTATTACCTGCCCGAAGAAAGCCGTAACCATGTCAAGAAATTCATCAGCACCCATTATGTAATGGAAGGCAGCGGCGGCCAAACCACCAGCACCCGCGCCGAATGGGCCGACCACCAGCTGAAGATGGCCGACCAGGTGCTGACCATGCAAACGCAGATCAACCCGCAAATACTGGCCAATACCGAAACCACAGAAGTGCAGGGGCGCTATCATTCGGTGGTGGTGGCCAATACCCTGGCTCTGGATATTACGGCCTTCAACTCGCTGAACCCGGGTTTCGACCAACTGGTGCAAACAGAAAAGGGTTATACCCTGCGGTTGCCCAAAGACAAAATGGAGCAGTTCAAAGCCAACCGCTTCAGCATCCTGTACCAGTCGCTTACCATGACCCTGCAAAACGCCGGAGCCCCGGCCAACTACCCTGCAGCCGATCCCCGGCCCGCCGGCAAAAAGACCCGTTAAGGGTTTATCCCTGCAATACTTTCTCTATGGCGGCTGCCTTCCACAGGCATTCCTCATATTCCATTTCTGGCTGGCTGTACCAGGTAATGCCACTGCCCACATGGAAAGACAGGCGCCGTATTTCAGCCTGATACACCAGACTGCGGATAACTACGTTAAAATCGAAATTACCGGAAGGATCCAGGTAGCCAACAGAACCCGAGAATAATCCCCTGGGCGACACCTCATAAGCTTTGATCAATTCCAGCACCCGCCTTTTGGGAGCGCCGGTCATACTGCCCATGGGGAAGGTGGCCCGTACCAGGTCGGTAAAACGCACCGAGGGGTCAACCTCTCCGGCCACGGTGGAGATCATCTGGTGCACCTGCGGATAGGTGTAGATGCCAAACAGTTCTTCCACCCGCACACTACCCTGGCGGCACACTTTAGACAGGTCGTTTCGTACCAGGTCTACCACCATTACGTTCTCCCGCTGGTCTTTGGCGCTATTGCGCAGCAGCTGTCGCTGCGCATCATCCCGGGCCATATTGCCCGGGTCGCGGGCAGCCGTACCCTTGATAGGCTGGCTGATCACCCGCGTGCCGCTGCGCATGAGGTATCGCTCCGGGCTGGCACAGGCCAGGTAAGCCTGCTCCTGGCGGTAAAAGCAGGAAAACGGATTGGGCGAAAGCTGGCTGAGGCGCAGGTAGGTGTGCACCGGATGCAGCACCACTTCTTCGGCCACAAATTCCTGGCAGAAGTTGATCTCATAGCAGTCGCCCCGCCGGATATGATCCTGCAGTTGCCGGATCACCCCGCAATAGGCATCGCGGCTCAACAGGGGCCGGTAGGTAATTTGCCGGGCCGCCTCTGCCGGTGCATGGCCAGGCTGACCGCAGATCTCCTGCCAGGCTGACCGCAGTTCAGCCTCATCATCGCCTATCAGCACCAATTCATGATCATTACATTTGATCACGTAGCGGGGCACAAAAAAGAACAGGTCAGC
Source organism: Chitinophagaceae bacterium (assembly GCA_025455205.1). Classification (GTDB taxonomy): domain Bacteria; phylum Bacteroidota; class Bacteroidia; order Chitinophagales; family Chitinophagaceae; genus Phnomibacter. Next base: position 5,329 of record JALOMZ010000062.1, read on the forward strand.
AAAGCCGGGTGTGGCAGCCGGCTGGTTGTCCACGCCTTCGATTTCGGCCTGCAGGCCAAACCCGAGGTGCCCGAAGATCCACCGGCCGGCATGGCGATCCAGAAAGGCCTGCAGGTCGTGCAGCGCCCGGCCGGCAGGAGCCGTAATAGAATCGACTAAACCGGCCGCCAGCAGGCATTCCTGCTGCTGCCACGGAGAATGGTAGAGGTGGTTATCCAAAAAACAACAACTGTTGAACCGGCTGGCCCAGTTCAACAGTTGTATCTTGAGTGTAGCATAATCTGCTACGGCATAACTAATGGTTACATCCATTGAAAGGTATGACCTCGCTTAGAAGTCGTCATCATCGTCAAAATCATCGCCGCCGCCACCGAAGAGATCATCGAATTCGTTGAGGTCTTCATCGAGTTTGAAATCATCCTCATCGTCTTCGCCCTTCTTGCCGCCTTTCTTGCTGCCCGACTTGGGAATATCGAACTCTTCAAAGTCGGGATCCCAATCGTCTTCCTCCTCATCGCCCTTTTCCCAGTCGTCGAGGTCCTCTTCTTCATCCAGTTCCTCGTCGTCGTCATCGTCATCCTTGGAAGCAGATTTCGACTTGCCTTTTTTCGGCGCTTCGTCGTCTACCTCGAGATCCTCGTCGTCTTCGGGTTCTTCGTCTTTCTTCTTAGCCGCCTTTGTACGGGTAGTTGCAGCACTATCAGCCACGGGCTTCGGTGTCTTTTTCTCAATAGTAGCTTTTCGAACAGCCATTGTACTTACGATTAGAAGTGTAAAATTTGGGAGTGATCGGCAATTCGCCAAAAAATTACCACAACTTTTTTTTGCCTGCCGCCCGGCTATTTTTCCGGGCATCAAACCCGCTTTTTGCAGCGGCCTACAGGGTTACGATCTGGTCGCGGCCAGGCCCGTTGCTCACCCATTTCACCGGCACGCCAATCTTTTCGTTGATGAAGCTGATATAGGTCTTCATCGACTCCGGCAGGTCGGCGGCGGTTTTGCAGCCATCGGTTGGGGTATTCCAGCCGGGGAAGGAGGCATACACCGGTTCAATGTTCACCCTCGTCATCTGGAAGGGGATCTGGTTGGTCTCTTCGCCATTTACCTTATAGCCTGTGCACACCTGCAGTGGCGAGAACTGGTCCAGCACATCGGCCTTGGTCATCACCACCTGGGTAACCCCATTAATCATGCAGGCATAGTTCAGTGCCACCAGGTCAATCCAGCCGCAACGGCGGGGCCGGCCGGTGGTGGCGCCAAATTCATTGCCTGCCTTGCGCAGGGCTTCCCCGGTTTCATCATGCAGTTCGGTGGGGAAAGGACCACTGCCCACGCGGGTGCAATAGGCCTTTGTGATGCCAATAACGTCGCGCACTTTCTGGGGCGCCACACCCAGGCCGCTCATTACGCCGGCTGTAATGGTATTGCTGCTGGTTACGAAGGGGAAGGTGCCAAAGTCAATATCAAGCATGCTGCCCTGGGCGCCCTCTGCCAGCACTTTCTTGCCGGCAGCCATCTTTTCATTGATGAAATATTCCCCGTCCACAATGTTCAGGGTGCGGAGGAAATCCACGGCCTCGAAGAACTCTTCTTCCCAGGCGGAGATATCCTCATTGAATCCATAGCTGTCCAGCATACGCTGGTGCTTCAGGCGCAGTTTGATATAGTTGGTGGTAAAGCTCTTATCGAGCAGGTCGCCTACGCGGAGACCATTGCGGCCGGTTTTGTCCATGTAAGCAGGGCCGATGCCCTTCAGGGTGGATCCGATCTTGCCATCGCCCTTCTGCATTTCGCTGGCTTTGTCGAGCGCGCGGTGGGTGGGCAGTATCAGGTGGGTGCGCTTGGAGATGAACATGTTCTTGCGAACATCGGCACCAAAGCGGGCCACGGCTTCGCACTCCCTTTTGAGGGTCACGGCATCCAGCACCACCCCATTACCAATGAGGTTGATGGTATGATCATGAAACACGCCGGATGGTATCTGGTGCAGCACAATCTTCTCGCCATTCACGTACAGGGTATGCCCTGCATTCGGTCCGCCCTGAAAGCGGGCAATAATATCGTATTGGGGGGCAAAGAAGTCAACGATCTTGCCTTTTCCCTCATCGCCCCACTGGAGGCCGAGAATAACATCAATCATGATTGAAACAGCTGTATTGAGCGGCAAAAATAGGTGGTTGCCACCGTGTATCCCCTGATATCGTGCGGAAGATTTTCAATTGGCCGGTGGCCCGCCAATCAGTTCTTCCACATGGTAGATGGGACGTTGCTTGGTTTCCAGGTAAATACGCGCCACGTATTCGCCCAGCATGCCCAGGGCCAGCAACTGCACCCCACCGAGAAAATAGATAGGCAGGGTGATAGATGCCCAGCCTGGCACATTGCGGCCGGTGAGGATTACAAACACCACCCAGAGGCTGGCCATCAGGCTGGCCAGGAACACCAGGAAGCCCACATAGCTGATGATCTTAAGCGGCACGTTGCTGAAGGAGGTGATGCCATTCATGGCCAGGTTCAGCATTTTACGTAATGGATATTTGGTTTCGCCTGCTGTGCGGTCCTGCCTGTCATAGTATACCGTGGCCGAGGTAAATCCCATGCGGGGGAAGATGCCCCGCAGGAAGAGGTTCACCTCGCGGTAGCGGCCAAACTCCTGCAGCACCTGGTTGCTGAGCAGCCGGAAGTCAGCGTGGTTGTACACCAGGTTTACCCCCAGCCATTGCATGATGCGGTAAAACAGCAGGGCCGTTTGCTTTTTGAACCAGGTATCGACGCCGCGGCTTTGCCGCACCCCATAGACTATTTGAGCACCGCGGCCATAGGCTTCCAGCATCTGGCGCGTGCAGCTGATATCGTCCTGCAGGTCGGCATCCATGCTTATCATGCAATCGGCCCGGCCGGTAACATGATGCATGCCGGCCAGCAGGGCACTTTGGTGCCCGCAGTTGGCGCTCAGCTTGAGCACGCGCACCTGACGGCCCGCCAGGGAACGCAGGATGGAGAGGGTG
>JALOMZ010000382.1 GCA_025455205.1 Chitinophagaceae bacterium
AACTGGTGCCTGCCGCGCGGAAAACCAGGGGTATCCGATTCGCCTGGCTGAAGGCAAACAGCTGTTCCACCTCCCGCTCAGTAGCCGGCAGTACCACAGCCTGAGGGATCAGTTGGTAAAACCCGGCATCGGAAGCATAAGAGAGACGGTCGGCCAGTGAACATTTGATGCTATCTGCAGGGAGGATTTGCCGGAGTTGATGCTCAAGACTGCTCATAACAAGTTGGTACCCTAAATGTAAGATGCCCTGAGGGATGATAGCCATTTTGATGTCCCTATTTTTGGCCCATGGAATTCAAGACATTCACCATCCGGCCCATTGCACCGGCAGACAATGCAGCCCTGGCTTCCATCATCCGGCGCACGCTGGAAGAATTCAAGGCCAACCATCCGGGCACCGTATACTATGATGATGACACAGACCGGCTAAGCGAAGTTTTTATGCAGCCGGGATCCTGGTATTTTGTGGCTGAACAGGAAGGCAGCATTGTGGGAGGCGCGGGCGTGTTCCCCACGCCGGGACTACCGGATGGCACCTGCGAGCTAGTGAAAATGTACCTGCTGCCGCAGGCCCGGGGCACCGGCCTGGGAAAGTTCCTGCTCCACCGCTGTTTTGAGAAAGCGCATGAACTGGGCTATACCCGCATGTACCTGGAAACCATGCCCGAACTCACAAGGGCCATTCCCATGTATGAACAGGAAGGCTTCCGCTATCTGGACGGCCCCATGGGCAACAGCGGGCATTTTGGCTGTGCCATCCAGATGATCCGCGAACTTTAGCAAGGGGACATTGCCTCCCTTGGATGAAAGGGACCTTATTCCCCAATGACATTCGTTTTGAGCGTCTTGGCCGAGTTCTTGTTGAAATAGAGTCCAAAACCCAGGCGCAGCACAAAGCCGCCGGAACCGTCGGCATCTTTAAAGTTGGCATAGCTGTAGCCGGTAATACCTTCCACTGCAACTGTTTCATTGATAAAGGCTGCAAAACCCAGGCCTATCAGAAAGCGGGTGCCATTGGTTTTGATGGTGCTGGCATTGGCCTGTTTTGCGGTAGTGGACAAGAAGTCAAACTCAGTAACCGCAAAGGGCTTGGTGGCAGTTTTACCGAAATAGTAGCGCGCGAAGGGGCCTATACCAAAGGAATTGTTGGTAACCGCCCCCAATTTCTGGCCATCGTAGGAAACAGTACCGCCCAAAGCAAAATTATCTGCGAAAAAGTAGCCAATGGTGGGATTCAGGCTGAACTGGCTGCTCCCCTCGCCGGTGCGGAGGGCGAAGCCACCGCCGGCATATACCGATTTTTTTTCCGTTTGACCAAAGGCAAGAATACTGAGCAACACCAGTGAAAAGGCGAGAATTTTTTTCATAACAGGTTGATGTTTGGGTGAGTAAATAATTGCATAAAAGTTGGCTAAAGATAGGTACTTCAGGCTGGCGGCAGCCTTCATGCAGTGCGCACTTCATACAGCGGATGAAAGAGGTAGATGCGCTGTGAAGGCATTTCAATGCAGCGGATGCGCTTGCGCACCTGTTTGCCCCGCACAAAAACGCGGCCATCCTTAAGTACAAAGGAAGCGCCTTCCTGTAATTCTTCCACCGTGGCATGCCCGGGCCTGGGCGCTTCATATTTGCGCAATACCCGCTGCAGCCGCTCTTCCCCGGCACTGGTGGCTGCCGGGTTGCCCAGCATGCGCGTCAGTTCTGCAGACACATCCGGTGGAAAAATACGGTGCTCGATATACCAGCGCAACAACTCACTGTAAGTGTGCTTCCATTCGGCGCCATGGGCCTGTATGCGGGGACCGAATCTTTCAAAGGCCAGGAGGTGGGCCAGTTCATGCAGCAGGGTGATCAGGAATGCATAGGGATGCAGGTTGCCGTTCACAGAAATGCGATGGTTCTGGTGATGCCAGGCATGGCGGTAATCGCCCAGCTTGGACTGACGCTCACGGCTGATGGTGAGGTGAACCCTGTGCTGTTCTATCAGGGCCATCACCGGCTCAAAACTGCCTTCGGGCAGGTAGGGCCGAAGGACTTCGAATTCAGCTTTTATCCTGGGCATGACGGTATGTGTCTGTAATTGCGCAACACTAATTTCCCGGTCTTTTCCGGATTGCAGGCTACTTTTTCTTCACCACCTGTGAAGTGCCCAGAAAATTATATACCAGATAGAGGCCCATGCAGGCAAATACAGCAGGCTGGTTCACTTCCCTGGCAAAATAGAAATAGACAATGGCGCCCGCAATGAGAACGAAGAACTTGAGCATGAAACCGGTGTACACCTGCTGCACGAATCCATAGTTTTTCTTGCTTTTCATGGCACTCTGGTAGAGCAGGAAGGTGAGCATGGAACTCAGGAAAAGCAGGGCATTGCCGCCCAGCAGCACGAGGTAGTCAAATCCTTTGGAGCTGAGCCATTCCCTGGCCACCAGCGTCACCAGGGTTATCACCACAAATACCACCACCAGGGGTATCCAATTAGCCTTTATTTCTTTTTTCGGTTTTGTATGCATCATTCTGGGGTCTTGTTTCTTTGATTAATCGTATGAGCAGGCCTATTACCGTAAGCACCGGAAAGGCCATGGAGCACCAGGGAATGCGGGTGCCTGTTTTTTTGTCGACCCACATGCCCAGGAGCACGGAGGCAGCAATGGCGCCCAGCATCTGACTGCCTGTGCTGGCAAAACGCACCCATTGTCGTTGCGTGCCCATTGTTATGGCTGTCAGTTGGCATAGGCGGGCATCAGGGTTTCTGGTGTGGCGGGTTGCGGCTCCCTTTTCTCCTCTTCATCAGGCTGCCCCATGCGGCAATGGCCTTCGAAGAAAACACCACTCTCCATCTGGAGCATGGGCGTGCGGATATCCCCTTCCACGCGGGCGCCCTTGCGCAGCACCAGCGATTCTTCGGCCAGGATATTACC
>JALOMZ010000063.1 GCA_025455205.1 Chitinophagaceae bacterium
ATGAAGAACAAATTGTCCCTGTTGATGGCGATTCTCGTGATTGCCTCTATGGTGCTATCTGCCTGCGGTGGTGGTACCACCACAGAAGCCGGAGGGCGGAATATGAAAAAAGCCCTCCGGATGGAGGGCTTTCCCATATGCTGTCAGAAAACTGAACCTAAAAATTACTCGAGGCGGAAGGTGATGGCCTGAATGTGACGGTAGATCACTTTACGACCATTCTGCTCGGCAGGCTTCCACTTGGGACCTTTCTTGATGATGCGCACGGCTTCTTCAGCCAGACCATCACCGGGGTCGTTCAGGGACTGCACTTCGCTGATATTACCTTCACGGTCTACCACGAACTGTACCCGTACCACACCCTGCGTGCCGTTTTCCTGGGCAGCATCAGGATACTGGAGGTTCCTTTCGAGGTAGCGGCGCCAGGCGTCCTGGCCTCCGGGGAATTCAGCGGGGTTTTCCACCTTGGTGAACACCTTGTCATAGTCTTCTTCCACTACCTTGGGTGCCACTACTTCACCGGTACCTTTGGCTTCCACGGGCGGGGCTACAATGCCCTCGTCCTTGGTACCCTCCTGGTTGATGGTGCCGATCTTGGCCTCTTCGATTTTTTCAATTTCCGGGGGTTTCTCGTCTTCCTTCACTTCCTCATCCTTCACGATCTTGGGCGGGGTGAATTTGGCGATCTCCACTTTCGGAGGCTCAGGCATTTTGGGCGGCGGAGGTGGCGGCGGAGGCTCATTCTTGGGCTGATCCTTCACTTCTTCCAGCCGTACATCCTGCACTTCCATCTTGGCCTTTTTATTCTTGGCCGCTTCCTTCGAGATCACCGAACCCAGGAAGATGAACAGGGCGATGAGGAGCATGGCGGAAATGGCTACGGTAAGGCGCTTGTTATACGACCTGCGGAGCTCATAGGCACCATATTCCTTATTCCTGCCATCGAAGAGGATGTCGAGGAAATCGGAAGTCAAAATTTTGTTTACATCCATCATAGCTGTAAGTATTTGCTATTAAGATTCTGATTCAATGCATTTTCCACAAATCCGGATCAGGATTTTCACTGCTGGCTGGCACCCTGGCTGACCTCAATGAGCTTCTGCTCGGGTTCAGCAATATCTACCAGTGCATAGCGCTTGATATCATTGATCGTCATTTCGTCCAATGCATCGACCACATCCTTGAACTTGGAATCCTTGTTGGGCTTGATTACGATAACCAGGTCCTTGGCATCGGTCCTCGATTTTTTGTCGAGGATGATGTTGCGCAACTCCTTGAAGTTTGTGCTCTTGAAGTTGGAACCATCTTCAGCCAGGATGCCTTCGTAGTAAAATACGTTGCGGTCCTTGGCCAGCATCAGCGTAAGCGCACCGGATTCCTTGGCTTTGTTCTGCTCTTCCGGCTTCTCTGTATCCTTGGGCAGGTACAGACTCATAGCCGTAGGCGTACTCATGGTAGTGGTGAAGATGAAAAAGGTAATCAGCAGGAAGCCCAGATCCACCATGGGAGTAAGGTCTACCCTGGGATTGACTTTTTTACCTTTTTTGACACCTGGTCCTTTTTTATGGCCACCACCGCCGCCTTCTCCAATATCTGCCATAGCGTTATTTTTTTTGCATTAGGAATAAAGGTTATTGTTCGGCCGAAGAAGAGGCTGCGCCTTCGCGCTGCTTCTTGCTCAGCGGAGACCCTTCCGGAACGGCTTCCTGGTTGGTTACCACCTGGAACTTCATCTGGTCGTTCTTCTTGAATGCATCGATCACCAGTTTGAAGGTGGGATACGGTACATCCTGGTCGCCTTTCACCATCAGGTTCATTTTGGCGCCGAAGAACACGTTCACGGCGGAGGCCAGCCATTCATTTACCTCATTGTTCGTGCTGTCTACGCAGGGGATACCCGGCAGGGCATCGCCTTTGCGCTGGTCAGGCTCGAGGCTGAGGTAAGACTTCAGCGTTGACAGCGGGGAAGCAAAGAATTCAGCCTTTGCTGCGCGCTTGATATCCGCATCGGTCAGTTGCAGGTTGAGGCGCTTGTTCAGGTCGTCCACTACGTCCATCCGCTTGTCTTCTTCAGACAGCGAAAGGAACACTTTTCCTTCGGGGCTGATGGTGAACAGCACCTGGTTCTTGTCTTCTGCTGCCTTGGACGACACGGAGTTCGGCGTGGTCACGCTGATAGCCTCCGGTGGTTTGAACTTGGTAGTCAGGATGAAGAAAGCCAGGAGCAGGAAGGCCACATCGCAAAACGCGGTCATGTCCACCCAGGTACTTTTCCGAGGTATTTTTGCCCTACCCATATTAGTTGGTTCTTATAATTAATGAATTAGATTACTGCGTTACCCATTTTCCACACGTTACAGGCGGAAATTTTTACGGGCCCTGCCTCTTTCTTACTTGTAGAGGGAAGCAAAGCTCTGAGTAAGCGTAAATCCAGACTCATCAATGCCGTAAGTGATACCGTCGATGCGGGTAGTGAAAATGTTGTAGAATACCAGGGCGATGGCGGAGGTACCGATACCCAGGGCCGTGTTGTACAGGGCTTCAGAGATACCGATGGCCAGGTTGGCAGCAGCGGCAGCACCACCACTTTCTTCACCCAGAGAGGCAAACGACTTGATCATACCCATTACCGTACCAAGCAGGGCTACCAGGGTGGCCAGGGATACGATGGTGGACAGGAACACCAGGTTCTTTTCCAGCATAGGCAGTTCCAGGGCGGTGGCTTCTTCCACTTCCTTCTGGATGGCCAGTACCTTCTGTTCGGTGTCCAGTTCGGTGTTGGTGGTCATTTCCTTGTACTTGCGGAGGCCGGACTTCATTACATTACCTACGCTGCCCTTCTGCTTGTCGCACTCGCTGATAGCGGCATCGAGGTTCTTATTGGCCAGGTGGTACTGCACCTTGCGGATGAATTCGTTTACATTGCCCTTACCGGTGGCTTTGCTGATGGTGAGCAGGCGCTCGATAGCAAAAGTCCAAACCATCAGGTTCAAACCGATCAGCAGGGGTACGATGATACCACCTTCATAAGCACGCACCATGGCGCCCTTGGGACCGCGGTGGTCAGGCCAGAAGCCACCTTTGGGATCGGGATCGGCGAAGTTGGAGGGATCACCCAGTACAAAACGCCAGATTACGTAACCAGCTATGATACATGCGATAGGCGCAATGAAGCTGATCATGTTACTGCTTTTCTTAGGCTGAACAGAAGTGGCAGTCTTGGCCACAGTTGCAGTCGGTTTGTTTTCTGCCATGATTGTTGATTTTTAGTTTTAGATTCTTTGTTTACAAAACATTAGCAATTGGGCAGCAATTGTACTGAAAAATTGAATTCCGTCACGATTGAACCGTTTTTTTTTCTGAGGCTGGCTGTATTCTGTTTCCTCTTCAAACGATACCGGTTGAAGCATTTTTCAGCAAGCGCTGCCAATTGGTGTGGTCTGACGTCAAATAGTGTCCGGAGGCAGCGCCCTGCCAAAAAAAATCCGGATTCACCCTTCTTTTAAAACCGTTTGTCCCAAATAGTTGCTGCAGAACCCAATAGCCCTAAGTTTGTTATTCTATTGTTTCTATTAAAATCCCCTATATCAAGATGGTCAACACCAATTTCAGATTGCTAGGCATCGGCCTGTTTATGGCAGGCATGATGCAGGTCAACGCACAAGACCGGCGCCCCGGTAACCCGCCCCAAACACCTCCGGCAGGTGGTGCAGCCCAGGTGACCCCGGGCGCCAATGGCGGACAGCGCCCCGCTACCCCGCCGGCACAGAAGGGTCCCAAACCCTATAAGGAAGTGATTACAGAGAAGGCCAAAACCCAGAAAGGCATGTTTTGGGTACACCAGGTGGAAGACAAGTATTACCTGGAGATCCCCGATTCCCTGCTGGGTCGCGACATCCTGGTGGTTAACCGCATTGCACGTGCTGCGGCTGCCAATGGCAACCGCTCCGGAGCAGGCTATGCCGGCGATATCATCAGCGAAAGCGTGATCCAGTTTGCCAAAGGCCCCGAAGACCGCCTGTTTATCAATAAGATGAGCTACCGCGAAAGGGCTACAGACAGCGTGGGTGGCATGTACAAATCTGTCATGAATTCCAACATCCAGCCCATCGTTTATTCCTTTGATATCAAGGCACTCTCCAAAGACAGCACCGGCTCGGTGGTGGAGATCACGCCCCTGATCACATCCGACAACGACCTGCTGTTCTTTGACGCCGGCGACAAGCGCGCCTACAGCCTGGGCAGTGTTCAGGCCGACAAGTCCTATGTGGTGAGCGTGCATACCTATCCCACCAATATCAATATCCGTACGGTGAAAACCTACGGCCGCGCACCGGCCAGTCCTGCACAAAGCATTGGTGGCATCCGTTTTGGTGGCGCTGCCAGCACCGACCCGGCTACCTATGAGCTGAACAACTCCATGGTGCTGCTGCCCAAGAAACCCATGCGCGCCCGCCGCTTTGACGATCGCGTAGGATATTTTTCCAGTGGTTATGTGGATTTTGATGCCAATCCCCAGGGCGTTAAGACCATCACCAATATCCGCCGCTGGCGCCTGGAGCCGAAGCCGGAAGACGTGGAAAAATACAAGCGCGGCGAACTGGTGGAGCCTGCCAAACCCATCATCTTCTATATTGACCCCTCCACCCCCAAGAAGTGGATTCCTTACCTGATACAGGGTGTGAACGACTGGCAGATCGCCTTCGAAAAGGCTGGCTTCAAGAATGCCATCATCGGCAAAATGGCCCCCACCAAGGCAGAAGATCCCTCCTGGTCGCTGGAAGACGCCCGCTATTCCGCTATTGTATATAAGCCGTCTGACATTGCCAACGCCAGCGGCCCGCACGTAGCCGACCCCCGCAGCGGTGAGATCATGGAAAGCCATATCAACTGGTACCACAACGTGATGCGCCTGCTGCGCGACTGGTACCTGGTGCAGGCTTCGCCCAGCGATCCCGGTGCCCGTAAGATGGAATTCGACGACGAACTCATGGGCCAGCTCATCCGTTTTGTGAGCAGCCATGAAGTGGGCCATACCCTGGGCCTGCGCCACAACTTCGGTTCCTCCTCTACCGTTCCCGTAGAGAAGCTCCGCGACAAGGCATGGGTGGAAGCCAATGGCCATACGCCCTCCATCATGGACTATGCCCGCTTCAACTATGTAGCCCAGCCGGAAGATAAGATCTCGCAGGTTGGCCTGTTCCCCCGCATTGGCGACTATGACAAATGGGCCATTGAATGGGGCTACCGCTGGTTCCCGGATACAAAAAATGAAGAGGAAGACCGCGACCAGCTTAATAAGCTCACCGTGGAAAGACTGAAGAACCCCCGCCTTTGGTGGGGCGACGGCGAGAGCTATGGCGATGACCCGCGTTCTCAGACCGAAGACCTGGGCGACAATGCCATCAAGGCCAGCGACTACGGCGTGAAGAACCTGAAGCGCATCCTGCCCCAGCTGGCCGACTGGACCAGGAAGCCCGGCGAAGCCTATGAGGACTACCAAACCCTGTACAATCAGGTGACCGGCCAGTTTGGCCGCTACATCGGCCATGTGTCGCGCAGCATTGGCGGCATTGAACGCACCCCCAAGACGGCTGAGCAGCCCGGCCCCGTATATGTATTCACCGCCAAGGCCAAGCAGAAAGAGGCCATGCGCTGGATCCAGGACAATGTGTTCAAAACGCCCACCTGGCTGATCGATGAAAAATACACCAGCCTCACCAATCAGAGCCCGCAATCGGTGATCAGCAGCCTGCAGAGCCGCGCCCTGAGCACCATGTTCAGCGGCAATACCGTTTCGAAGCTGCAGCGCTTTGAGGCCGAAAAGCCCGCAGAAGCCTATACCCTGCTGGAAATGATGACCGACCTGCGCAAGGGCGTATTCAGCGAGCTGGCAGCGAAGAAGCCGGTAGACATTTACCGCCGCAGCCTGCAGAAGGATTATGCTGAAAGGCTTATCAGCATTGTGACACCCCAGGAAGGCCCCAGCACCATCAGCCTGGGTGGCATCACCCTCAGCACCGGTGGTTCCGGCTCGGCCAATTCCGACCTGGTGTCGGTAGCCAAGGCCCAGCTCCGCGCGCTGCTGGCCGAAGTGAAGGCCGCCCAACCCGCTATTGCTGATGGCAGCACCCGCATCCACCTGCAGGACCTGCAGGACAGGATCGAGAAAGCCCTCAAGAAAGACTGATCGGGCGCTCCGGAATAATAATCATCATACCCTCCGCGTTTTGCGGAGGGTATTTTTTTGTATGTTCCTGAGCAAACCGGCTGCTTGGTTGTTAATGGTTCAATCGTAATTCCTATGGGCAGAAAATGGTCTTTAATGCAGGGTATATGCCTTGTCATGTTGATGCTGCTGGTGGCCTGCAGCAAAAAGGATGCGTCCATCAATGATCCGCTGGATCCGTCGAGGCCGCTGGAAATCAGCAACACCAGCTATGGCAGCCGGCCCCGGCAGCAGGCAGATATTTACCTGCCGGCCAACCGCAATGCCAGCAGCACCAAAACCATCATCCTGCTGCATGGCGGCGCCTGGACAGCCGGCGATAAGGCAGACCTTTCCCCCCTGCTGCCCCAGTTCAAGGCCGCCCTGCCGGAGGCGGCGCTGGTGCGCATGAACTACACCCTGGTAGACGGCACGGCAGCCACCATTCACCCGGCGCAGATGAATGATATTACGGCCCTGCTGAAGTATTTGGAAAACAACCGGCAAGCCTGGAACCTGTCGGGTTCATGGACCCTGCTGGGCGTTAGTGCCGGCGGACACCTCTCGTTATTGTATGCCTATGCCCACGACAGCAGCCGGCAGGTGAAAGCCGTGGCCAGCATTGTGGGCCCTACTGACATAACCGATCCCTTCTACACGACCACGCCCTTTTTCCAGAGCCTTTTTACCACCTTCCTGGGCAAAAGCTATGCGCAGGATCCCGGCCTGTATGTGCAGCTCAGCCCTGCGCTGCAGGTAAAAGCCGGCGCACCGCCCACCTACCTGGCCTATGGCGGTTTAGACCCGCTGGTGCCGGTGAGCAATCCCACCCTGCTGGAGAACAGGCTAAAATCACTGAATATACCCTACCAATACAATTACTTTCCGCAGGAAGGCCATGAGTTCTCTCCTGCAGCCACCAGTACTACCCTGGATGCATTTGCCCGTTTCTGGCGGCAGCAGGTGAAATAAGACAATGGGAAATCAGCGGCCAGGTTCCTGTATTACTCATATCGCAGGGCCACAATGGGATCCAGCTTCGCGGCCTTGCTGGCGGGATAGTAACCGGCCAGCAATCCGGTGATGAAGCAGATGACCACGCCCAGCAATACCCATAGCCAGGGAATAACGAAACCTGTTTTCAGAATGATCCCAAAGAGGTTGCCTACCAGTACGCCGGAGATGATACCAAAAGAAGCGCCCAGCAGGCTGATGATAACCGACTCATACAAAAACTGCCGGCGTATGGTTTGCCGGGTGGCGCCAATGGCCTTGGTAAGACCCACTTCCTTGGTGCGCTCCGTTACGGCCACCAGCATGATATTCATAAGCCCGATGGCGGCCCCAATGAGGGTGATGAGGCCTATAACACCGGCTGATCCAGTGATGCCACTGAGGAAACCGATGAATTTTTCCGCCAGGGCATCGCTTTTGTCGATGTAGAAATTATCCGTTTCCTGAATGTCCAGGCGGCGGATATTGCGGAACAGGCCTGTGGCCTGGCCTACGGCATTGTCCAGCATCTTGTAATCGTTCACCGTTACCCCAATGCTGAAGGTGTTGATGCTGGTAGCAACCTGCCGGATATGATTATAGGTGGTAATGGCCACATTGTCGAGGTTGAGAAAGGCACTGGCGCCCTTTTTCTGCAGCACCCCTATTACCAGGTAAGGCCTGTTGCCGATCTTCACAAACTTGTCGATGGCTTTCTGGGCATTGCCATTAAAGCACCTGCTCAGCACTTCATCGCCTATTACCACCACCGCACGGCCCGTGCTCACATCATTGGCAGAGAAATTGCGGCCTGCGGCCAGTTTATACCCGTTGAGCTCCAGGTAGTTTTCATCGCCCCCCTGGAATGCCACATTGGGGTTGGTTTTGTAGGCTTTTTCTGCGGTAACGTGCTGAACTGTCTCATTGAAGCTGCCGCGCAGAGAAATGCTGACGGTGGCCGGGTAGGTGAAGCGGTTCTTGAAGGCTACAGCTTCCTGGTAAGTGATGAACTTACCGGTATTGGACTTACGTTCCCGGAGTTTGCTTTTGGTGGTTTTCTCCACCTCATTGCGCCGCCCGCCCATG
>JALOMZ010000383.1 GCA_025455205.1 Chitinophagaceae bacterium
TGCCGAGAGCATGAATGATGACCTCAACAGCGCCAAAGTAATCGCCAATATGTTTGAATTGGCGCCTGTGATCAACAGCCTGAAAGGCGGACAGATCAAGGCCGAGGCCCTGGGAGCCGGCACGCTGCGGATGCTGCAGCAATCCATGCGCACCTGGCTGGAAGATATCTTCGGGCTGCAGGCGCCCGGCGCTTCTGCATCGGGTACCGACAACAAGCTGACCGGCGTGATGCAGGTACTGATAGAGCTGCGCCGCCAGGCACGTGCCCGCAAGGATTTCCAGACCAGCGACGCCATCCGTAACCAGCTGGCAGAACTGGGCATTCAGTTGAAGGATGAAAAGGACGGCACTGTAAGCTGGTCGATGCAATAAGGCCAAAGCTGATTGCATAGGCCGGTATTTACTACCAAGGCCTCTGGAGCAAAAAGCTTTTTTAACCGCAGCGGGAGAAGAGGATTGCATGGAGGAGCACTGGGAGAGATTACCGCAGAGGGCCAGAGAACGCAGAGGAGTTTCCGCTGCGCGAAAACGGTGCTACTCCACCGTCCTGTCAGGTTCACTGGTCCTGTGAGGTCGGGACGATGAGGATACCATATGGCCAGCCTGCGGCTGTATTGGCTACCTTTTACCGCAGCATTTTTTTGACCGCAAAGGCGCCAGGGCGCGAAGGGATTTACCGCGGAGAAGTTGAGGACGCAGAGGGGATTTCGCTGCGCGAAACAGATGTTCATCCAGGTGTTCGCTTGCGGCACCGGGAAGGAGCGATAGAAGGCCGGTCTTCAAACCTGTGCCCGTATTGTGCTGACCAAAATAGAATAGCTTCTGATCTATCACCATTGTTTTTTTGATAAGGACTTATATTAAATCGACTAACATCCATGCAACGTATTGCCAACTTTTTGATCGCCATGTTCATGGGCATCGCATTTTTAGCTGACGCACAAACGGCCCCTTGTTTCCCGCTGGATGCGGCCCTGCAGGCCGATTCCTCGAAGAAGAGCGTGAAGTGGCGGGCGGCAGCGGCCTGGGGCAAGGACAGTGTGGCCATTACCTGGCATGCGCCCGCCGTGCGGGGCCGCACCATCTGGGGTGGACTGGTTCCCTATGGAGAAGTATGGGTAACAGGTGCGCACATGGCTACCAATATGGAATTACCTTTTGCCGTAACCGTTGGCGATGTAAAACTGAAGAAGGGCAGGTATGCCCTGTTTACCATTCCGGGTAAGGAGCAGTGGACCCTGGTGATCAACCGCAACTGGGAGCAACACCTCACCGATGAATACGATGCGAAGGATGATGTGGTACGCATTCGTGTGACGCCCCAAACCAGCTGCGGACATGCCGAGCGCCTGCAATGGGGCTTTGCCCCGGCCGGTGATAAAGAGGCACAGTTGTATGTACGCTGGGAGCAGGTGCAGGTATCGGTGCCGGTGCAGCGATAACAGCGTGCCGATCAACACATAGAAAAAGCCTTCCGTGTTCCGGAAGGCTTTTTTATTGCGCCGCAGGTGCGGCAGGCTATTTTGCGCCCATGGCTTTGTTGATGGGCGCGCGGTCGAGGTATTGGATCACCCGGTCGATCTTGCCGGCTTCGTTGAGGTGCATGGTGGTATGGATCCACTGGGTCATAGAGTTGCCATTCTTGTATTTGGCATCCACCTGGTACCAGCTGAGCAGCCAGGTGCCTGGGGCCACGCGGTCATTCTGAGGCTGGTTCACCTTCAGGGGCAGCCAGATATCATGCGAGAAGTAGATGGTGTCCAGCGCATTCTGCCGGCGGTCTGTCCAGTAGGCGGTGATGGCTGCTTTGCCCGCCAGGCTGTCGCCATTGTTCCACTGGTACACGGCATTGTCGGCAAAGTCGTTCATCCAGGCAGCTACATCGCCCCTGGAGAGGTTGGCCAGGCCTGCCTTGCCCATATCCATCAGGGCGGCGTCGCCAATTTCGGTGGGCGGGGCGGGCGCGGCATCAGCGCTGGATACCTCAGCCGGGGCGGTTTCAGGTTCGGTGGCATTGTTGCCGCACGACAGTAGGAGTGTTGCCGTGGCAGCCAGCAGGATCAGCTGTTTCATGGGGATTTGATTTTTTGGTTTGGTGTAAGGCGCCCGCCCTGCGGGGTCGGGCCATCCATCAAGTTGGAAACAATTCACGGCAATTGCAAGGAATTACATAATAAAATTTACTAATGTTTAAACGGCGGTCGGTGCTTTCCGCCCAACTGCGGCTGCCGGTCCCGGAGGGACCAAATATTGGTAGCATGCATGGAGGTCCTCAGGCCCCAGCGCTCCGTAGGGTCGCAATCAAAAGAAGGCTTGGGGAGAAAAACGCCTATGGCCTTATTCCCATTCTTTAGAGGAACGGTTGCTGTTGGCGATAACACCAACAGTGGCTGAAATATCATCAGCACCTCAGCAAATCTTTATGTCACCCCTTCGGGGTTCTGGATCGTATTGCTGGCACGCTTTCTACAATAATGCCAGCCCTTCGGGCTTTGCCTGCGGCGCTAATTCCGTGGGACGCTGCGCGGTGGGACAGGGGCGACCTGTGCCAGACGGTTGCTGCATCAGCAGCTCGAAGAGAAATTCCAAACTCAAAAAATCCAAATTCCAGGGCTTACTGCAACCATCACACCCAAACCCAATCCCAACCACACCCTCATTTTCACATTTTCACATTTCCTA
>JALOMZ010000064.1 GCA_025455205.1 Chitinophagaceae bacterium
CGATTTTCGATTTGGTGCGTGTTGCCGTGCCCTTGGTGAGCAATTCGCCCATCATGTCGACGTAACCGGCGGCGTCTTTTTCCATAATCGGGTCGGCATCAACGAAGACGCGGTAGGAGACCTGGGGAAGTTTGTGGTTTTCCACCACGATGACCGTCAGGCCGTTTTCCAGTTGGAAGGTTTCAGCCTTGCCGATTTGGATTTTGGGAGCATCGCCGGGTTGGGGTGCGGCGGCGCGTACATTGCCGGTGGGCAGCGGAATTTTGGGCGCTTTACCCGTGGCTGCGGCGGCCGCCGGGGAGGGTTGCTGGGTTGCCGTGGTTTTGTCGGCTGTTTTGGGCGAACAGGCAACCAGCAGGAGCAAAAGAGAAGTTATGGAGAGAAACGTATGTTTTTTCATGGTGTTTTTTTAATGGCAATACGACAATGAAACTCAGTACCGTGGGGAGTCGCCTTAGGGCTGTTTGGGTTTGGGCAGCCAGTAAATAACCACGCGGGCGTCTTTGCGGAAGTACTTTTTAGCTACGCGGCGCAAGTCTTCGCGTGTTACTTTGCGGTAGCGTTCCAGTTCCGTATTGATGAGGTTGGCATCGCCGTAATACATTTCGTATTGAGCCAGGCTTTCAGCAATGCCCGCCACAGAAGCGTTCTGGCGGATGAAGTTGCTCTCAATCTGGTTGCGCACCTTTTCAAATTCACGTTCGCTCACCAGGTTGGTCTGCACTTCTGCCACCAGTGAGTCGATGCTCTTTTCCACCGCTTCCGGCTGGATGCCCATGTTGGCTACGGCGAAATTGATGAAGAGGCCGGCGTCTTCGAGGAAGAAGGGAAAGGAGCCTGCAAATACGGCCTGCTGCTTGGCATCTACAATGGTCTTGTTCATGCGGCTGCTCTCGCCGCCACTGAGAATGGTGCTGAGCACATTGAAGGCATAATACTCATCGGTGCCCTGCGCCGGCGCGCGGTAGGCCTGTATCACACCGGGCAACTGGATGTTGTCGTACACCATATCGCGCACTTCACCACCCAGCGGGGGTTCGGTGATGCGCGGACGCTCCACATTGGCACCACGCGGAATGGAGCCGAAGTATTGTTCTACTTTCTTTCTGGTGGAAGCCATGTCAAAATCACCGGCAATGCTGAGCACCGCATTGTTGGGCACATAGAATTTTTTATAAAAGGCCACAAACTCGTCCAGCTTGGCAGCCTCCAGGTGTTCCATGCTGCCAATGGGCACCCAGCGGTAGGGATGCTGTTTGAAGGCACGTTTGAACACATTTTCCAGCAGGGTTCCATAGGGCTGGTTGTCTACGCGCTGGCGCTTTTCTTCCTTCACCACCTGGCGCTGTGTTTCCACACCCTCGTTGAGGATTTTGGCGTGCATGAGGCGTTCGCTTTCCAACCACAGGCCCAGGTCGAGCTGGTTGCTGGGCAGCAGGTCGTAATAGAAGGTACGGTCCTGGCTGGTGTTGGCGTTGTTGTCGCCGCCGGCATTGGTGATGTATTTGTCAAAATCGCCGCGCTTCAGGTTCTGGCTGCCTTCAAACAACAGGTGTTCGAAGAAATGCGCAAAGCCGGTACGGGAAGTGTCTTCATTCTTGGATCCTACATGATAAAGCATGGAAACCACCACCACCGGGGCCGAGCGGTCCTGATGCAGAATGACCTTGAGGCCGTTGGGAAGGGTATATTTCTCAAATTGGATCTTGGGCGCCTGGCCAATGGCCATGCCGGTGCTGAGCAGCAGGGTAGCCGCCAGCGTAGTTCTCATCAATGACATGTTGAAAGGTTTTTGAATGGTGTGAAGCAGTTAAGAGGGGAAAATTAAGCAAGAGCGACTGAATCCTGTGCCACCACCTTCTAATTTGTTCTACATTAACGGCCCGTTAAAAGAATATAACCATGAGGAATGTAATGCGAAAAGGGTTCATCAGCAGCGCCATGCTCCTGTTGTCCTTTTGTGGAATGAGCCAAAATGATTCGGCCATGCTGAAGCGGCTGGCCGATGAAATCATGCTGCGCAGCACCGCATACGATAACCTGCGCTTTTTGTGCAAGCAAGTGGGTCCGCGCCTGAGTGGTTCGCCGCAGGCACAACGGGCCGTGGAGGAAACAGCCCGCATGCTGCGGGAAGCCGGGGCCGACACCGTTTACCTGCAGCCCTGCATGGTGCCGTACTGGGTGCGTGGCGAGAAGGAACAGGGCACTGTGTATTTCAGCGGCCAGCGCAAGGAACTGAATGTTTGCGCTCTGGGCATGAGCGTGGGCACACCCGCCGCGGGTATACGCAGCCAGGTAATCGAAGTGCGCAGCTTCGAAGAACTGGAAAAACTGCCCGATGCCAACGTAAAAGGCAAGATCGTGTTCTTCAATTATCCCATGCGCCCTGATCTTATTCAGGGTGGCTATGGCGATGCAGTGCGTTACCGCTCCAACGGTCCGGTAGCCGCCGCAAAGAAAGGGGCTGTGGCTGTGATGATCCGCAGCGTTACACATGCATTGGACAATAACCCGCATACCGGCACCACGCGGTACGACAGCGGCGTGCAGAAGATTCCGGCCTTTGCCTGCAGTACCATGGATGCCGAATGGCTGAGCCGCTTGCTGAAACGTAAAATGCCCGTGCAGCTCTTTCTCAAATCCAGCTGCCAGCAGCTGCCTGATGTGCTCAGCTACAATGTGGTGGGCGAAATACGCGGCTCCGAAAAACCGGAGGAGATCATTACGGCTGGCGGACACCTCGACAGCTGGGACCTGGGCGAGGGTGCCCACGATGATGGCAGTGGCTGCATGCAAAGCATAGAAGTGATTCGCTCCATCAAAGCCCTGGGCTGGAAGCCCAAGCGGACCATCCGGGCCGTGATGTTCATGAACGAAGAGAATGGCCTGCGCGGAGGAACCGCCTATGCCGATTTTGCCAAAAAGAACAATGAGAAACATGTGTTTGCCATCGAAAGCGATGCTGGTGGTTTTGGAGTGCAAACCCTGGGCGTAAGCGGCAGTCCGGAACAATATGCCAAAGCCAGGAGCTGGGAGCCTTTGTTCAAGTCCTATGGTGTGTATGAAATCAGCAATGGCGGGGGCGGCGCCGATATTGGGCCGCTGCGGCCCCTGGGCACTGTGCTATGCGGGGTTAACCCAAATAGCCAGCGCTATTTTGACCATCACCATGCCCGCAACGATGTTTTTGAAGCGGTGAACAAGCGCGAGCTGGAGCTGGGTGCTTTCAGCATGGCTGCCATGTGCTGGCTGGTGAGCGAATACGGTTTGTAACTGAACAGATTTTCAACAAAGAAAGAGGGCACCGGATGGTGCCCTTTTTTGTGGTTCAGGCTGTCTTCAGCGTTCCGCAGTGGGCCAAACAAAACCCGGCGTTCAGGCCCGCGGATCATATCGCCTCAAAAATCCCGGCAGGGTGTGTTAGACAGCGTATCGATATAAGGCATTCTTCTTTCCTTAATGGTCTCCCAGGTAATATAGGGGAGGTTGTAACGTTCATCGGTCAGGTATTCCTTCCAGCGCCAGAAGGCCAGCGGTTGTTTGCTGAACAGGCGGTACATCAGCGTATCGCCCTCAAATCCAGGTACCCTGCATTCGGGCTTCACATGACTGAATTGGCTGAAATCGCTGATCGCCCTGTTCTTGAACCGGTTCTCCATAACAGTAACGGTACCGCTCAGGTTGGCATAGCAGTATCGGTCGGCGTCCACCGAAATCATGAAAAGCCAGTTCAGCGGCGTGAGGTTTGCAGCCAGTACGGTCACCAGCAAAAGGATACCGGTCAGCCAATATGCTTTTTTCCGAGTCATCTGAACAGTTAGCAGCGAAAGAGAATGCCCGAAGCAGTTGCGACCCCAATAGATGAAGACATCATTGTGTTCAGGGAAGTCATCCGCTTCGGGCGGTGGGTTATGCATCAATTGCAGGGGCCATTGCTGGCCTGTGCCTTGAGGTTTACGCCAATGTCAATGTTGTTGGCGTAGGGACCGCCGGAATATTTCTGGCGCGACAAAGCCTTATACATGCCATTGGGAGAGAAAGGAATGATGGTATTGTTGAACAAGGCATTGGTGGGATCATACACAGCCACCCCATCTGAACCCAGGGTGCCCGGTCTGATGGCATTGATGCTGCCGGCCACGAAGTTGGCACAGTTATACTGGTCCAGCTCATAGTTGCGGGTGGAATTGGTGCGCAACTCATTCAGCAGGCGACGGAATTCGTCGGCATTCCAGTCGGCCATGGTGAGGCTGGCGTTGAACTCATGCTGCACGCCCTGGGCGTTTCCATCGTTGACGATCTTGCTGGGCACCGGGTTCATGGTGGCACTCTTGAGGCCACTGCCGGGATAGAAACCGATCACCTGCGATACCGACTGGCTGCCATTGATCTTCGTAAGCTTCATGAACACATGGCCGGGGCCAAATTCACCGGTGCTCTGGCTGGTGCCGATCAGTACATCAGGCGTCTGGTTCACGGGAATGTCTACATATACTTTTACCTGGAAGGAGGCGCCGGCATCAGGAATAGCATCGAAGCATTTCAGGTATTGCTCCAGGTTAATGGCTGGCTTATCGTCAGATTCATCCAGCTCCCAGGTAATGATGATCGGCGGTGCTTCATAGGTACTGCCGCCACCGCTTCCACCGGAAAGCGGATCAATATAGTCGAGGTTGGTATAATTGGAATTAGCGGGATCACCATTGCCGGTGCCATCGGTTCCGGAAGTACCGCCAGAACCTTCCATACCCAGCATGGCAGCCATGATATAGGCTGTGGTGCCGGTGAGCAGGGTGCCGGTGGTACCGTTAGCATAGGTGCCCACCACCGTTACCATGGGTAGGGTACTACCCGGGGCTTCTAAAGAAAGCCGGCGGATATTACGGCCGTTACCATTATCTGATTGGAAAGGTTTGCTGGGGATCAGGTATTCCTTCGTTTTGCCGGTAGCATAGTTCTTGTTCATGACAAAGGTGGGAAACTGCTCCAACCCGTACCTAGACTGGTAACGCACAATGTTGCGGGAAATAGAAGCCGGGTTACCATTCTTGTCCATATTAATGATCAGGAAGTGGTAGTTGGCGGATTGAACATCACGCAGCGGCACCTTCAGGGCCATCAGCTTGCTGTTCTTTTCTATGCTCACAATCTTATTCCAGTCTACCTGGGCGGCAATATCCGCTTCCAGTATGCTGGCAACATGTATCTTAACCGCATTGAGTTTGGATGCCTGCAACCGGCCCTTTTCCGGGGCGGGAGACTCCTGCGTTGGCAGCTGTTCTTTTTGACAGGCTACTGCCAGCAAAACCAATAGAAATAATACTACCCTTTGCATGGCCCATTGTTTAATAGGCAAAGCAAAGGCTTTATCCACATCCGATAATTTGACAAATGTCAAATTCGGCGTTGAAACACCAATTTTTGGGTATTATTTTCGCAACTTTGTTGCGTTTAGTGGACTTTTTCCGGTTTTTAGGTCATTTTCTTCAACAACTTTCGGGGTTAGTGTGGACATGGCCATGTCAACTTATCCACATTTGCAGGTCTGCAATCTGGCCTGTCAGCGGCCGATTTCCCATTCTATGAGAGCAGGATTCTGGTCTTTTTCGACATCATAGCGCGGATTATAAAAATGGATACCATGCGGCACCTCCTTCAGTACCCGGCCCCGCAATCCGCCCGCATCCAGTCCCAGCAGGTAGGCCAGCAGGTAGGTGCGTATTTCCCGGATGGTGGCTGGCTTTGCTTCCGTGCCGTCGTTTTCATAGATCCCGATGGCCGTAACCGCCGGCACCCGGAAATCGCGGGCCTGCTCCTCCAGTTTGGCTGAAAGCTGGATGCCCGGCAGGTTGGGGCTCAGCAGCGACCGGGTGGAATAGGCATGACGTTCGCCCGACTGGAAGTGGTAGTTCACCACGGATTCCGGAAAAAGGCCTTCCGGGCGCTGGCTATAGGTAATATCATTGCGGTATACCCCCTTCATCCGGCCACCGGGGGCATCCACCAGCACAAAATCATATTGCAAAGGCTCCTGGCTGCTGAACGGAATCTTGTACCCCACCACCACGCCGTCTGATTCTATCGGCTCGGCCTGTGACCAGCTGAGCTGCCCGTAGGTGGCTTCATCCACCTGCTTGTGTACATAATTCCTTACCAGTTCGGTGTGTGCCGCTTCATCTGGCGCCATGATCTCCTTGCGGCAGGACACCAGCCCCAGCACAAGCATCATATACCACCATTTTTGCATTGCTCTGATTTTTCGGTAAAGCAAATACAAAAGCGGTATTCAACAATTTGCGAAAAGTCAAAATCGCAACTTGCGAAAAGTCAAAACTGAAATTTGCGAAATGTCAACTTTTTTCCGAACGGATGCGGCTCAACGTTTCCAGGTTCACCCCAATAAATGAGGCAATGTCCCCTAGCCGTGCACGTGATAAAATGTCGGGATGCTTTTCCAGCAGGTAATTGTATTTCTCTTTCGATGTACGCTTGCGCAGCATGTGCAGCCGCTCTTCACTCAGCACATAATACTTTTCTGTGAGTACCCGGCCATGCACATTGAATTCCGGGAAATAACGATAAGCATACTGCAGGTCGTCGTAACTGATGGCATGCACGGTTACAGGCTCCAGCGCCTCTATGCATTCGGAGGAAGGAATCTGGCTGAAAAAGCTCTCCACCGAAATGATCACATCCCCTTCCTTCATGAACCAGGAAGTGAGCTTTTCCGTATCCTTATAGTAATAGGAGCGAACCATCCCCTTTTCAATGAAGGCAATGAAACTGCTCACCTGGCCTTCGCGCAGGAGCAGCTCGCCGGCCGCATAGGTTCTGGTTTCCAGCCGGTCGTTCAGGTATTCCAGCAATGGATCAGACAGGGGAACAATGGATTGTAACAGTTGAACTAACAGGTTATTCATCATCCATCACGCGTTTAAGGGTAAATGTAATACGGAAAATGTATTTGCCGGAATATGTGTTGCTGAAAACGGTAAAATGTCACGCACGCAGGCCCGGGCAGCAGCCATGTTTGCCACGATGATCCCCTTCCCTTGTGCTGTATGGGCAACCCTGGCCCGCCAGCATTCAAATCCTCCGGGTGTTGATGAACAGCCATGGCCCCAAATACCCATCCGCTCCGGAAGGAATCTGCAAGGGTATGCTGGCCAGGATAGAACCGATGGTACCGGATGATATGATACAGGCAGCTGGGACAATCCTCTTGTTCAACAACTTTCGCGCCAGATTTATCGACGGCCACCGCATTAATTAACGGGCGCGATGAAACAACGCCGCCAGCCAGGTATCCGGCGTATGGCTGATACACCCTGAACTGCACCAGGTATTCGGACACGGCCAATTCTGATCCATCCCGGCTGGCCGAGATTATTGAAGGGCTTTTAACAAGGGGCGGGCTATTTTTACCAACATTTTCTCCTATTGCATATGCATTCCATGTTTCGAAATCTTGTTGCCGGAGCAGTTACCCTGTCGGCGCTTATCCTCGCCCTCCCGGCCGCGTCTGCCCAAAACGGTGGCTACCAGATCCAGCTGGACCTGAAGCCCTTCCGCAACCAGTGGATCTACCTGGCCAGCTATTATGGCAGCATCAAAACCCTGGCCGACAGCGCCTTCGTGAACGCCGAAAGCAAGGGCGTGCTCAAGGGCGACAAGCCCCTGCCCCAGGGCGTGTATATCATTGCCTCTCCCTACAAAACCATTTTGGTGGAGATGCTGGTGGGAGAAGACCAGGCCTTCAGCGTGGCCGTGGACAGCGCCAACATTGAAGGTACCCTGCGCATCAGCGGCAGTCCGGATAACGACCAGTTCATAGCATATACCAGCTTCCTGGCCCCGCGGGCGCGGCAGGCCGAAGCAATACGCCGGCAGCTCGACTCTGCCAAAGCGGGGGAAAAGGAAGGCCTGCAGCAAACACTCATCCAGCTCAACCAGGAAATCCTGGGCTACCGCCGGCAGGTGATGAAAGACAAGCCCGAATCACTGCTCGCTGCCCTGTTCTTCACCATGCAGGAAGTGGAATTTCCCGCTTCCCTCACCCAACCCAAAAACCGCGCCGATACCCTGGCCCAGTACCGCTATGGCAAAGACCACTATTGGGATGGGGTGGATTTCATGGACGGACGCCTGGTTCGCACGCCTGTTTTTGACAACAAGCTCACCACCTACCTCGAAAACTGGGTGTCGCCGGAACCCGACAGCCTTATTTATGAATACAACTGGATGAT
>JALOMZ010000065.1 GCA_025455205.1 Chitinophagaceae bacterium
CGCCCGGAGCACCTCTTCGATGCGGCCTATGGCAGCACTTCCCTTCTGCATATTATAAAAGGAGGTGGATAGGGCCTTGGCCGGGTTAATGATGTTGTAGAGCAGGGCCAGGTAGGTGATGAAGTAGGCGCCGCTGAGCCCTATTTCCTGGTTCAGTACCAGTGAGCCGCCATACATCAGAATGCCGCAGAATACCAGCACGCCCATGGTTTCGCTCATGGGCGAGGCCAGGTCCTTGCGGTAACTGATACGGTTGCGGGCCCGCAGCAGCTGATTGTTCACGGTTTGAAAGCGGCTGCGCAGCATGTTCTCTGCGGTAAAAGCCTTGATGACGCGGAGGCCACCAATGGTCTCATCCAGAATGGACACCGTTTCGCCCTGTCGCAGGGCGGCTTCCATGCTCTGTTTCTTCAGGCTGCGGCTGATGCGGCCAATAACAAAACCCACCAGGGGCAGCATCACCAGCAGGAAAAGGGTGAGCTGCGGACTGATGAACAGGAGGGCGGCCAGGTTCATCAGTATTTGCAGGGGATCGCGGATCCATCCTTCCAGGGTGCCAATGAGGCTGCCTTCCACTTCGCCAATATCGTTGGTGATGCGGCTCATGAGGTCGCCCTTGCGTTTTTCGGTGAAATAGCCGATGGGAAGCAGCAGGATCTTGTCGTACATCATGGCCCGCATATCGGTGACGATCTGGTTCTTGAGCGGGGTGAGGATGTAGTACGACAGGTACAGGAAGAGATTCTTCAGCACGATGGAGGTGAGCATCAGCGCGCAGATGAGGGCCAGCAGGCTGGTTTTGGAGTGGGTGGCGGCATAGTGGGCCATAGATTGGCTCAACCAATCCTTCAGCCCGCCGGCAGTGCTGCCCACGGAATCGAGGGCGCCGCTCCGGCCCACAAAGATCAGCTCCAGAAAAGGCATGAGCATGCCGAGCGACAGGATGGAAAACAGGGTACTGAGGAGGATACTTAGGAAATAGGCCATCAGTTGCGAACGGTGGCCGCTCAGCAATCTGAACACCCGGGCGTATTTTTTCATCGGTTGGTTTTATAGGTCACAGGCCGATGAAGGCCTGGCGGCGGCCGGAGCATGGCCTTCATGCCGGCTTGCCAGTGATTAACACTCTTGCTGCCGGCAAAGTAACTACTTTTACATTGCCTCCATTCGGTTGCATTTGTGGGGGTTGTGTTATAATTCATTAATCCAAGGGAAATGGAAGAGAGCAAGCGACAGAAGCAGGTAGCCGCCCTGCTGCAGGAAGAACTGAGTGATATATTCAGGCGGTTGGGGTTCAGCATCGTGGGCAAGGGCATGATCTCCCTGTCTGGGGTGAAAGTGACCCCCGACCTGCTGGAAGCCCGTGTATACCTCAGTTTTTTCCAGATTGACGACAAGGAAGCCATGCTCCACAAGATAGAAGAGCGGGGATGGGAAATCAAGCGGGAACTGGCAGCCCGGGTGGGCAAGCAATTGCGCCGCATGCCGGAATTGCAGTATTTCCGGGACGACACGCTGGATTACGTGTACAAAATGGAAGCCCTGTTCCATAAGATCCACGAGGATGACAAACCTAAACCCGGGGGAGATGCGCCTGCAGGCGAATAGACGGCCCCTTTCATCCTGCTTCACGAAAAATCAATCCGCCCATTGACTTTCCTTTTTGCCTGGCGATACCTCAAAGCAAAAAAAAGCACCAACGCCATCAATATCATCAGCTGGATCAGCGTGGTGGCCATTGCCGTTGTTACGGCCGCGCTGGTGGTGGTGCTCAGCGTGTTCAACGGGTTTGAAGACCTGGTGAAGAGCCTGTATTCCGATTTTTACACTGATATCAGCATTACCCCTGCCAAAGGAAAGTGGTTTGATGCCCGCGATTCGCTGCTGAACCGCATCCGGGGGGTGGAAGGGGTTACCGGCATAGCGCCGGTGGTGGAAGAGCGGGCCATCCTGATTGATGGCGAAGACAAAAGCATAGTCTGGCTGAAAGGGGTGGCGCCTGATTATGCGGCCACCAGTGGGGTGCCCCGCCATATCATTCGGGGGCGTTTTGAAACAGGCAACGCCGAAAAGCCTGCGCTGGTGGTAGGGGCGGGCGTGGAAAACGCCCTGCAGATCACCGCCGGCGAATCCTTTCTGCCAGTGACTGCCTACCTGCCCAACCGGCTGGCCACCGATATCAGCGACCCGCTGGAGGCTTTGCACAGTGCCAATATTTATGCCACAGGCAGTTTTGCCATTCAGCAGGAATTCGACAACCAATATGCCTTCACGGATATCGGCTTTATGCGCCATATGCTTGACCTGCAGCCCGGCCAGGTGAGCCGGCTGGAGCTTTCGCTGGCTCCGGGCACCCAACCTGCCCGTGTGTCGGCCGCATTGAGGGAACTTATGGGGCCGGGCTTTCTGGTAAAGACAAGGTATGAGCAAAACCAGTCTTTGTTTGTGGCCATGCAGGTAGAGAAGCTGATCATTTACGCTGTGGCCTTCCTGATCCTGCTCATTGCTGCCTTCAATATCATGAGCACGCTTTCCATGATAGTGCTCGAAAAGAAGGATGATATTTCCGTGTTGTTCGCCCTGGGTATGGAACCTCCTGCTGTAGGCAGGATTTTTCTGCAAGTAGGCGCTATGCTGGCGTTTCTGGGGGCCATGGCCGGTTTTCTGGCCGGCATTGGCATCTGCCTGGGCCAGGATGCTTATCACTGGGTAAAGCTGGGCGGCCAAAGCTTTATCATTGACTATTACCCCGTGGCCATCCGGTTGGCCGATCTCCTTTTTGTGGGCGGCATCATCCTGGTCATCACCCTGCTGGCCGGCTGGCTTCCGGCGCGGCGGGCACAGCGCCTGGCAACGGTGATCCCCCGCACCCATTAGCGTTCCCCCGAAACGACGACCATAGAAAAAGCCGGATGGAATATCCCTCCGGCTTTCTGGTTATTGGCTTTTGTTTGAATATCCTGCTTTGCAGGGATCAATAGTCCCCCAGGGTTTCAGGCAGTTGGGCCAGGGCGCTTTCCAACTGGGCATCACTGGGAGCAATGCCATGCCATTCATGGCTGCCTTCCATAAAGTCGATGCCTTTGCCCATGGCTGTTTTCATCAATATAACGATGGGTTTGCCCTGTCCGGTCTTCATTTTGGCGGCTTCCAGGGCAGCTACTACGGCATCCACGTCGTTGCCATGTTCCAGCAAAACCACTTCCCAGCCAAAATCGGCAAACTTCTGGGCCAGATCGCCCAGGTGCATCACCTTGTCGGTGGGGCCGTCAATCTGCTGGCCGTTCCAGTCTACGGTGGCGATGTAATTGTCCACCTTGTGGTGGGCGGCGCTCATGATGGCTTCCCATACCTGCCCTTCCTGCAGTTCGCCATCGCCATGCAGGCTGAACACCAGGTGTGTATCCTGGTTGAGCTTTTTGGCCAGGGCGGCACCAATGGCAACGCTCATTCCCTGTCCGAGCGAACCGCTGGCAATGCGAACGCCAGGCAGGTGCTCATGGGTGGTGGGATGCCCCTGGAGCCGGGTGTTAAGCTTGCGAAAGGTGCTCAGCTCCTTCGTTTCAAAATATCCGCTGCGGGCAAGGCTGGAATAGTATACCGGGGAAATATGACCATTGGAAAGGAAGAATACATCCTCGCCAATGCCATCCATGGAAAATGAGCCGGGGTTGTGGCGCATTACCTTAAAGAACAGTGCCGTGAAGTACTCTGTACAGCCCAGCGAGCCGCCGGGGTGGCCGCTTTGCACGGCATGAACCATTCTTACAATGTCTCTGCGTATTTGGGTTGCGATATCCTGCAATGCTGCCATCACTCGTTGTTTTGGCGGCAAAGCTAAAGTTTTGAAGGCTGAGGACCGTTGTTTTTTTATGGATTATGGGATGCTGCCTGATGGAGAAATTGACCATTTCGGAGATTTGTGTACAATGGGTATTGCCCGGCCTTCGTTATTGTGTTATCTTGGCCGCGGTGGCAAAAGCCGTGTTTTTTGCCGATGGGAAAACAAAGGAACCATTCTGTCACACCGCCAACAACCAACCCGTATGATTGAAATGCTTATGAGCCTGGCGCTGGCCTTTGGTATCAGCTTCTATGCATTGCCGGCTCTGATCCATATAGCCAATGAGAAGCGGCTGTTTGACTATCCCGATGAACGCAAGGTGCATCATAACCCCATTCCTTCCCTGGGTGGTCTTGCCATTTATGCAGGTTTCATTACTGCCTTTTTGCTAACGGTGGCTTTCTCCGGCCGCAATTTTGTGTTCCAATACCTGGTGGCAGCCAGCGTGATCATGTTTTTCGTGGGTCTCAAAGATGACCTCCTCAATATTGCCCCTTTCAAAAAGTTCCTGGGGCAGATCCTGGCAGCCTCCCTGCTGGTTTTCAAGGGCGGCCTCGTTATTTCAAGCATGGAAGGGGTGCTCGGTATCTATGACTTGCAGCCGGTGGCCGCGCAGGCCCTTTCGGTGGCCACCATTGTGGTAGTCATCAATGCCTTCAACCTTATCGACGGAGTGGATGGCCTGGCAGGTACTTTGGCCTTATTGTCCACTGGTTTTTTTGCCACCTACTTTGCTATAAACGGGGATTATACCTATGCCTGCCTGGCCACCTCCCTCATAGGTGCATTGGCCGCCTTCCTGATCTTCAACTATCCGCCAGCCCGTATTTTCATGGGCGACACAGGGTCGCTGCTGGTGGGCCTCATCAGTTCTGCCCTCGTGATCCGGTTCATACAAACTGCCGGTCAGGGCGCTGTTTGGCCCATTGAATCCGGCGCTGCCGTTGGGTTTTCCGTACTATTCATTCCCCTGTTTGACACCCTCCGCGTTTTCTCTTACCGGATTGTACATGGCATTCCTCCCTTTACCCCAGACCGCAACCATATTCACCATATCCTGATGCGGTTCGACTGGTCGCACCTGCGCATCACCCTGGTACTTGGTGTTACCAGCCTGGTTTTTATGGCAATGGCCATATTGCTGCAGCCTCTGGGAACACCCTACCTGCTGCTGAGCCTGCTTGGGGTAGGATTTTCGGTGGTGGGCGTCATCATTTGGGTATATCATGCCCATCGCAGGCGTTTGATGAAGCAGCAATTTCCGCGAATTGTGCCGCGCGAAGAGAATGCGCCTGTGGTACCGGTGGCCCCCCGCAAAGCGGCCAATTCCTGATCGAAATTGTTTCTGCAGCAACGAGCCTCTATTCCCGGCCGAAATAAATAAGGCCAGGATCCATAATTTTGCGGCCTAATCAGAAACTAATTAGGATATGTCAACAGACACAGGTCAACTGCTGAAGGAAACTGAAGACTTGATGCGCAAATCCATTGCCCACCTGGAAGCGGAACTTGCAAAAGTGCGGGCAGGCAAGGCTACACCCCAAATGCTGGATGGCCTGGTGGTGGATTACTATGGCAATCCCACCCCCATCAATCAGGTGGGCAATATATCTGTGGTGGATGCCCGTACCCTTACCATTCAGCCCTGGGAAAGGAATATGCTACAACCGATCGAGCGTTCCATTCTGCAGGCCAATATTGGCATTACACCCCAGAACGACGGCAATATTATCCGCATCTTCCTGCCCCCTATGACGGAAGAACGCCGCCGTGAACTGGTAAAGAAATCCAATCACGAAGGTGAACATGCCCGGGTATCGGTGCGCAACCTGCGCCGGGATGCCATTGAAAGGGTGAAGAAAATGCAGAAAGACGGACTCAGTGAGGACGCTGCCAAAGACACAGAAGTGGATATCCAGGAACTGACCGATCGGTTCATTGCCCTCGTTGAGAAGCACCTGGAAGCAAAAGAAAAAGAGATCATGCACGTTTGATCCGCCTGCATGTGAGATAAGCCCGATTCGGCCCTGCATCCTGCCCTGCCTATGGTTCGGCAGGATGTTTCTTTTCAGGCCATCGTAACAATTGCAGGAAATTCTGGTTGGCCAGGTAAACACCGGCCAGTATCACCAGCAGGGCTATCATTTGCAGCAGGGTCACCTCTTCGCCATAGGTAAGTCCCCACCCCATAGCCACAAAGGGGATGCCATAAGTAACGAGTGAGGCAAACACAATGCCTGCTCGTTTTACCAATACATAGAATAGTATCGATGCCAGTGCCGTGCCCAGAACGCCCAGGGTGGAAGCGGCGGCGGTAGCCTTCAGGATGGAAGGATCTGAAAATGGAAGATGGAAGAATCCGCTGGCATACAAAACGGCGGCAGAAGGTATAATGAGAAAGGCGAATGCCAGGGTGGCAATATCCAGTGAGGGCACCTGCAACAGACGCTGCCGCACCATATTCACATTCAGGCCATAACAAACGGTGGCCAACACGGCCAGCATGCCATAACCAAAGGAGCCTGCGCGGCCCGATGAGCCGCCAGCAAACAACAGGAGGCAGCCGCCAAAGCCCACCACAATGCCCAGCCATTTGTACATGGGGATGCTTGCCCCGTAAAAAATGGTGGCAATGAGCAGGGTGAATAGCGGGGTCATGGCATTGATGGTGCCCGCCAGGGCGCTGTCAACCCGGGTTTCTGCTATGCAGAACAGGAAGGCCGGAAAGAAACTGCCCAGCAGCCCGGAGAGCAGGATATACCAACCGGTGGTGCGCGACTGCAGCCGCCGGATGGCGCCAGGTACAAAGGGAATCAGCACCACTGCAGCGCTCAGCATGCGCAGGGCGGCTACCTGGTAGGCCGACAAAAGGGAAGCACCCTGGGTATTGAACATGCCCAGTTTCATGAGGATGAACGAACTGCCCCAGATCAGGCACAAGACCGAAAAAAGTGCCCAGGAAAGGAGGGATGGTCCCCCGGTTTGCTTCATATCATGCAATACTATCGGTTAGATTCGAAAAAATGGAACACAATTCCTGCCGGGAATCAGATTCCCTTATCTTAAATGGGTTATTTTTAAACCAAACCAAAATCTAAAAAATGAGCTGGATTAAAGAATTCAAGGATTTCGCCTCCAGGGGCAACCTGGTAGATGTAGCCGTTGCCTTTGTAATGGGTGGCGCTTTTGGCAAAGTGGTTACTTCATTCACCAACGATATTGTGGCCCCATTGATCACCCTCCTCACCGGTGGCGTGGATTTCTCCAAAAAAGAGATCGTTTTACGTGCCGCCAAACCGGTGTTGAACGAAGCAGGAGAAGTTACACAGACCATC
The DNA here is from genome assembly GCA_025455205.1 of Chitinophagaceae bacterium. Taxonomy (GTDB): domain Bacteria; phylum Bacteroidota; class Bacteroidia; order Chitinophagales; family Chitinophagaceae; genus Phnomibacter. Next base: position 7,180 of record JALOMZ010000065.1, read on the forward strand.
GAGGCCGTCACCCTCAAGTGGGGTGCGCTGGTAACAGCTGCCATTGATTTCATCATTGTGGCCTTTGCCATGTTTCTGGTTATCAAAGCCATCAACAGCCTGCGTAAGAAACAGGAAGCAGCCCCGGCCGGACCCTCGTCTACTGATCAGCTGCTGATGGAAATCCGCGATGCCCTGAAAAAATAGTATCGCTCTTTTTTCCTTTTCCAGTGCATCGGAGGGCAGCCAGTTTTCCGATGGAGGCCGCTGCATACATTTTTGACAACCATAATCATGCATATGACATTCCGCTTTTTGTTCGTTGCTGTCCTGCTGTTTCCGGCAGCCGGCACCAACAGCCTGTGGGCACAGAAAACAGCCACCCAACTGGTTGACGAGCAGACCAAATCCAAGGCCATTGCGGCCGATACCTCCAAGAAAAAACCCTGGAAAATAGGGGGTGCCATCACTTTCAACCTTACCCAGCAAAACAGCGCCTACTGGATTGGGGTGCAGGAGAGTTTTGCGCTGAACGTAGGCCTGGCCACCGATATCTATGCCAACCGTTCCTGGAAAAGAGGCACCTGGGACAACACATTCAAGGCCAGCTATGCTTACCAGAATAACCAAACCCAGGGGTTACGGAAAACGGCTGATTTCTTTGACCTGTATTCCAAGTACGGGCACAGTATCAATGAGCAAAAGACCTTGTCGGCGGCTGGTATATTTAACCTGCGATCACAATTTACCGATGGATTCGACTATTCTCAGGACCCTGTGAGGCGTACTTCTGACTTTTTTGCCCCTGCCAATGTATTGCTTACCGTGGGCCTTGATTGGAAGCCCGCAAAATACTTCAGCCTTTATTTTTCACCGTTTGCCAGTCGCTGGGTAATAGTAAGCAACGATCCTTACAGCTATTCGGTACCCGGTGGGGCTGGTCAAAAGCCCATTTCGGAACTGTATGGCGTTGACCCCGAAGAAAAAGTGGATGCCCAGTTCGGTGCCTTCCTAAGTGCCAACTTCAATAAAGACATCGCCAAAAACCT
>JALOMZ010000384.1 GCA_025455205.1 Chitinophagaceae bacterium
ACAGAATGGGGCTTGTCTTCCTTTGGCGTGGAAGAGCCGCTGACCGGCAAACCCGTTGATCCGGGAATGATCGACCTGGTGTTTGTACCGCTGCTGGCCTTTGACAAGAAGGGATACCGTGTGGGATATGGCAAAGGGTACTACGACCGCTTTCTCAAACGCTGCCGCCCCGATGTGATGACACTGGGACTGAGTTTGTTCCCGCCCGTGGAGGCCATCGGCGATTTACACACCAATGATGTACCTTTAAAATACTGCATTACGCCGCACAAGATCTATGCCTTTTAATTTCTACCTGCTTCGGGGGCTTCGCTTGCTTCTCTTTCCCTTCTCCCTTGTATATGGCCTGGCGGTGTATGTACGCAACCGGTTGTACGACTGGCAATGGTTCAAGTCGGCATCCTTCAATCTGCCCATGATATGCGTGGGCAACCTCAGTGTAGGCGGTACGGGCAAAAGCCCCATGACAGAAATGTTGACCGACTGGCTGCGTCAGGATTTCAAAGTGGCCACCCTGAGCCGTGGATACAAGCGGAAAACAAAGGGCTACCTGCTGGCGGATGCCACTACCACAGCCCTCGAAATAGGGGGTGAACCCATGCAGTTTCACCTCAAGTTTCCCGAGGTGGCGGTGGCCGTGGGCGAAGAAAGGCTGGAGGCCATACCGCAATTACTGCACGACCGGCCGGAAACCCAGGTGGTCATTCTGGACGATGCCTTTCAGCACCGCCGGGTGGTGGCAGGCATGAATATCCTGCTTACAGAATATGGCAATCCTTACTGGTACGACTGGTACCTGCCTTCCGGCGACCTGCGCGACGACAAGCGCAGCGCGGCCAGGGCCCAGGTGATTGTGGTTACCAAATGCCCGCCAGACCTCGGCATCGAACAGCGCAACACCCTGCTGCAACGCATAAAGCCATTGCCGCACCAGAAGGTTTTTTTTTCCAGCCTGCAATACGGCAGCCCTTATCATATTCTGACAGGAAAAACATACGATCTGCAGGCAGCGTCGGAGATCCTGCTGGTATGTGGCATTGCCAATCCGGCGCCACTGAAACAGCACCTGGATCAGCAAGCCGGCACATATGATGAGATCTGCTATAACGACCACCATATTTTTTCCATAGATGACCTGCAGCAGATCAGGCACAAGTTTGATGAACTGGAAAGTGTTGATAAAATAATACTCACCACCGAGAAAGATGCAGTAAGATTGGTGAAGTTCGGCAGTGAATTGAATAACCTGCCATTCTACGTGCAACCGGTGCGTCACCAGGTGCTGTTTGGCGATGAGGAGAAATTCAGATCGCTGGTCACTGGTTACGTATCCGGATTTGCTAAAGCAAAAAACTGATGAGCAAGAAGAAAGAACAGGGCAGGAAAAGGCAGACCACCTGGCAGGAAGTCAGCGGTACATTGGATATCACACGTTCGGGACTGGGCTTTGTTACCGCCCCGGATGGCGAAGGCGATATTATGGTCAGGCCGGCCGACTTTAACCGGGCTTTTCATGGCGACAAAGTGCGCGTGGCCATTACCCGCGATGGGATGGGTGGACGCAAGCGCGAAGGACGCATCACAGAAGTGCTGCAACGCAAGTCCACCCAGTTTATGGGTGTGTTGCGGTTCCATGCCGGCCGCTGGTTTTTTCTGCCGGATACCGAAAAGCCCATGCCCCATTTTGTGCTGGAGAACGCTCCGGATGCTGACCTGGAAGATGAAACCAAGGTGATTGTGCGCTTTGTGCGCTGGGATAAAAACGACCGCCGGCCGGTGGCGGAACTGGTGGAAGTGGTGGAGATGGGCGACCTCAACGACCTGGCCATGAAGGACCTCCTCATGGAAAACGGGTTCCCCCTGCAGTTTTCAGACGATGCACTGGAAGATGCTGCCCGCCTCAACGACCATATTCCCGCCTCGGAAACAAAACGCCGCCGCGATTTCCGCGGGGTGCTCACTTTTACCATAGACCCCGCTGACGCCCGCGACTTTGATGACGCCCTGAGCATCCGGCTGCTGAAGAAAGGTATTTATGAAGTAGGGGTACATATTGCCGATGTGAGTCATTTTGTGGAAGAAGGTTCTGTGCTCGACCAGGAGGCATACCAGCGGGCCACCAGCGTGTACCTGCCGGATCGCGTAAACCCCATGCTGCCCGAAAGGATCAGCAACGAATTGTGCTCGCTTCGCCCGCGAGAGGACAAGTTCACTTTCTCCGCCGTCTTCCACATGACCGCCAAAGGTGAAGTGAAGGAAAAATGGCTGGGCAGAACCCTTATTCACTCTAACCACCGCTTCACCTATGAAGAGGTGCAGGAGATCATAGAAAGCGGGGAGGGGCCTTATGCAGAAGAAGTACTGTTGCTCAACAAGATGGCCCGCAAACTGCGCAAGGAGCGCTTTGACAAAGGCGCCATTAATTTCAGCTCACAGGAAGTGCGGTTTAAGCTGGACGATACTGGCAAGCCCATAGCGGTGGTGGTGAAGGAAAGCAAGGAGTCGCACCAGCTGATCGAAGAGTTCATGCTGCTGGCCAACCGAACGGTTGCCGAAGAAGTGAGCAAGGTGAAGGTGGGCGACAAACCCATGCCTTTTCCCTACCGGGTACACGACCAGCCTGAT
>JALOMZ010000066.1 GCA_025455205.1 Chitinophagaceae bacterium
AAAAAGGCGGCAGCTCCATTCCCGGGCAGCAACCCCTTGCTTCATTTGGGTTACAAATGCGAACTTGCAGCCCCATGACGTTTGATTACGCACTGAGCCAACTGCCCGATGCCGCGCAATGGGTACTGCACCGGGCGAAAAACAGCCGGGTGATCGCCCTTTTTGCCCCCATGGGGGCCGGTAAGACCACGCTCAGCGGCGCCATACTGCACCATTTGGGCAGCGGCGACCACGCCGCCAGTCCCACCTTCTCCATCATCAATGAATACCTGCTTCCCAACGGGCAGTTGTTGTACCATATGGACTGGTACCGCCTGCGGGATGAAGAGGAAGCCCGGGCGGCAGGTGTGGAAGATGCCTTATACAGCGGGCATCGTTGCCTGGTGGAGTGGCCCGAAAAAGCACCCCAGTTGCTGCCGGATGACGCGCTGCGTGTAGCCATTGAAATCACGGGTCCGGAAACACGCCGTCTCCAAATTGCCGGCGAACAGTAACTTTATCCGCCGCAGCGCCCATGCTGCACCCTGCCATCGAGTTGTGAATCATTAATTTCCCGTGCATGTCGAAACCAATCATCAGCGGCTCCTTCAATTACGAGACCCTGGAAGAAACGCTGGATATCAAAGCCAAAGGAGCAGATCTTTTCATTGGCGTTCCCAAGGAACATGCCTTCCAGGAAAACCGGGTGGGCCTCATTCCAGAAGCCGTGGGCGTGCTGGTGGCCAATGGCCACGACGTTTGGGTGGAAACACGGGCGGGTGCCGAAAGCGGTTACCTGGATAAGGATTATGCAGAAGCGGGCGCAAAAATCAAATATGATCATAAAGAGATCTATAACTGCGATGTGCTGGTGAAGAGCGCACCCGTGGTGGAGGAAGACCTGCCCCTGCTGAAGCCCAACCAGTTCATCATTTCACCCATTCACCTCAGCGTGATGAAGGCCGCCATCCTCGAGAGTATGATGGAGAAAAAGATCACGGGCCTCAGTTTTGAGAACCTGAAAGACGACAGCGGCACCTATCCCATTGTACGCAGCATGAGTGAGATTGCGGGCAGCGCCAGCATGCTCATTGGCGGGCACTACCTGAGCCAGGGTGGTCATGGCAAGGGCATCCTGCTGGGTGGCATCAGTGGCATTCCGCCCACCAAGGTGATCATTTTGGGTGCCGGCGTGGTGGGCGAGTTTGCTGCCCGTGCGGCACTGGCCATGGGCTCCAGCGTGAAGGTGTTCGACAACAATGTTTACCGCCTCAAGCGCCTGCAGGATACCCTGGGCCACCGGGTTTGGACCTCCGTGATAGAACCCAAGATTCTGGCCAAGCAATTGAAGACCTGCGAAATAGCCGTGGGTGCCCTGGGCTCCGAAACCGGCCGCACACCTGTTGTGGTAACCGAAGAAATGGTGGCCGCCATGCGCCCGGGCAGCGTGATCATTGATGTGAGCATTGACCGGGGTGGCTGCTTCGAAACCAGTGAGATCACCACCTACGAACACCCTACCTACATAAAGCACGGCGTTATACATTATTGCGTACCCAATATTCCAAGTGGTTACAGCCGCACGGCCAGCCATGCGGTAAGCAATGTGCTCATGCCCCTGCTGCTCAACATTGCCGATGCCGGCGGGCTCGACAGCTATGTCTGGAATAATTTCAATGTCCGCAACGGGATCTATATGTTCAAGGGAGCCCTCACCAATTTCCACCTCAGCGAGCGGTTCGGCCTCAAGTACACCGACCTGAACCTGCTGATGGCCAGCTTAGGATAAACCAGTACGGAAATCAGGGGGCCGGGGCAAGTCAGGTCCGGGGGCCACCCATCCGCCCAAGGCCTTGTAATCTTCCCGCACCGGATGGAAGATATCCAGCAGGCGGCAATCGGCAATGGCGCGGCCGCCATGTTCCGTGTTGGAGGGAATCACACAGATCATGCCCGGCTCCAGGAGGCGCACCTGCCCGTCTACCGTCATTTCAAACTGCCCCTCCAGCACCAGGGATATTTGTTCGTGCGGGTGCCTGTGCAGGGGCACGGCATTTCCTGCGCCAACTTCTATTACATTAACGGTGGCTCCCTGTGTATGCACCAGCCTGGATATGAAGCCCGGGGCAATCTCCACCGGGGCAATGGCAGAAAGTTCCTGAAAAAAGCCAGTGGCCATAATACATGTTATTTATAGTCAGCCATCGAAATCCGATGCGTACAGATACCGATCTCCGATTCATCGTTGCTGGCAATTACCAGCAACCTGCCCCCGGTAAAATCCTGCATCCATTGGTGATACATGGCAACCCCTTTGGTGTCGAGGTTGGAAGTAGGTTCGTCCAGCAGCAGCACCGGGGCGTTGCTGAGCACGGCCTGCGCCAGTTTTACCCGTTGCTTCATGCCGCTGCTGAAATCACGGATCTGCTTGTTGCGTGCATCCTGCAGCCCGGTACTTTCTACCACAAAGTCAGCGGTGATGCCGGGCAGCCAGGGTTTGAAGCCCTCGTGAAAATGAAGGAACTCCAGTAAAGTCAGTTCCTCAATCAGTTCCAGGTAAGGCGCGCAGATGGCCACCTGCCGGTACAAGGAGGAGGGTTCCAGCACGCGTCCGTCCTGTTCATATTGCAGCGTTCCTTCACTCTGTTCCAATACACCGGCTATCACCTGCAGCAATGTGCTCTTGCCAGAACCATTCTGGCCGGTGATGGCCACAGGACTGCCGGCTACCAGTTGCGCATCCAGCCGGCGGAAGATCCAGTTCCGGTTGTAACGCTTGCCTGCCTGGTGCAATGTGATTTTCATATATGCCAGAATAGGATGCAGTAGCCAAAGGCCTGCGCATCTGTGCATTTAGGTGGTAAAAATTGGAGCTTTTGCCGGCTCGCCATCCTTATTCGTCGAGGGCACCTTTGCTAAAGCGCTTGATGATGCCCCTGCCGCTTTCGCGAATGAAGGTTACGATCTCGTCGCGCTCATCGCTGATGGGCAGTTCTTCCTCTATGTATTCCAGGGCCTGGGTGGTATTCATCCCTTTGTTATAGATACAACGGTACACATCCAGGATCTGGTTGATCTGCTGGTTGCTGAAACCGCGGCGCTTGAGTCCCACGGAATTGACGCCGGCATAGCTGAGGGGATTGCGGCCCGCCTTGATATAGGGCGGCACGTCCTTGCCCACCAGTGAGCCGCCGGATACAAAAGCATGCTGGCCAATCTTCACAAACTGGTGGATAGCGCTTACGCCACCTACCACCGCCCAGTCGCCCATGCTCACATGGCCGGCCATCTGGGTATTATTGCTCATGATGCAATTGTTGCCAATAATGCAGTCATGGGCAATATGGCTGTAGGCCATGATGAGGCAGTTATTGCCCACCTGGGTCTTCCCCCTGTCGAGTGTACCGCGGTTGATGGTCACAAATTCGCGGATGGTGCAGTTGTCGCCCACTTCCACGGTGGTCTTCTCCCCCTGGAACTTCAGGTCTTGCGGAATGGCGGCGATCACTGCGCCCGGAAAGATCCGGCAGTTGCGCCCGATGCGGGCCCCTTCCATAATGGTTACATTGCTGCCTATCCAGGTACCTTCCCCAATGGTCACGTTTCCGTGGATAACCGTAAAGGGATCCACTTTTACATTGTCGGCCAGGCGGGCGTCGGGATGGATATATGCCAGAGGATGGATCATAATTGGGTATTAAGCCAGGGCAAGCAAACAGGCAACCTGTTCATTTCCAATGGCTTCTGATTTTTCTTGCTATAAAGACCAACAAAAATAGGATACCTGCGGGTATCTATCCTTTTTTTAAGGATTTACATCTGGCGGATGTTGGCCCGGCTGTCACTGCCTTTTTACCAGTTGAGCCACCATATCGGCCTCGGTGCACACTTTGTTGCCAACAAAAACCGTTCCCCGCATGGAGCAGATACCCCGGCGGATGGGCTCCAGCAATTCCAGTTTGAGCAGCATGGTATCGCCGGGTCTTACCATGGCCTTGAACTTGCAGTTGTCGATCTTCAGGAAATAAGTGTCATACTCCCCGGGCGGCATGGCATTGATACAGAGGATGCCTCCTGTTTGGGCCAGGGCTTCTATTTGCAACACACCCGGCATCACGGGGTTGTTGGGAAAATGCCCCTGGAAGAACCACTCGTTGAAGGTAACGTTCTTTACACCCACAATGGAGGTACTGGTCAGTTCAATGATCTTGTCTACCAGGAGAAAGGGGAAGCGGTGCGGCAGGGTCTTTTCGATGCCGGCCAGGTCATACACCGGGGGCAGGGCAGGATCATAGGTAGGTACGTTCTTGGTGTGCTTGTTCTTCTTGATGTACTGCTTGATCATGCGGGCAAACTCCACGTTGGCTGCATGGCCCGGGCGGTGGGCAATGATATGCGCCTTCACGGGGAAACCAATCAGGGCCAGGTCGCCCACCACATCCAGCAGCTTATGCCGTGCCGGCTCATTGGGATAACGCAGTTTCAGGTTATTGAGGTAGCCCTCACCCTGGATTTCGATATTCTCCTTGCGGAACGCAGTTTTGAGTTTTTCCTTCGCCTCTTCAGTAATGGGCTTGTCCACCACCACAATGGCGTTGTTGATGTCACCGCCTTTGATCAGGTTATGCTCCAGCAGCATTTCCAGCTCATGCAGGAAAACGAACGTGCGGCAGGGGGCAATCTCCGTTTCAAAATCAGCCAGTCTTTTCAGCTGAGCATGCTGGGTGCCCAGCACCGGGCTGTTGAAATCAATCAGGGTGGTAACCTTATATTCAGTGGAAGGAAGAGCTGTAATCTCCACCCGGCGGCTGTCGTCGTTGAAGGAGATGTTCTCCCCAATGGTATACCACTGCTTGGCCGCGTCCTGCTCGGCCACGCCCACCTCTTTAATGGCTTCGATAAAAGGCATGGAGCTACCGTCCATGATGGGTATCTCCGGGCCATTAACCTCAATATGGCAGTTGTCTACCCCCATGCCTACCAGAGCGGCCAGAATATGCTCCACAGTGCTAACGCGGGCGCCGTTCTCTTCCAGGGTGGTGCCGCGGGAGGTATCCACCACCAGGTCGCAGTCGGCCTTGATGGTGGGCTGATTGGGCAGGTCTATGCGTTGAAAAACAAAGCCATAGCCGGGCTTGGCAGGCTTGAGGTCCATGTTAACATAGGCGCCGGTATGCAAACCGGTTCCTTCCACATTCACCTCGCCCGCCAGGGTATGCTGCTTATCGGGGTTGAATCCATTGATCATGCGATGGAATTGATTGTTTGGTTGGTGCCGAGCAAATATAGGCAATGGCAATGGAGGAGGCCATGCCGGCAGGGATGCTCCCACCTTCGGGGTGCCAGCTGGCCACCAACAGTTTCATGCCGGTTTCAGCCTGCTGCCGCAGTGCCGGTGAGTGCCGGCCCTGCCAGTCGTCCTTCCTGGACCAGCTTTTCCATCACCAGCCGTATCTGATTATAACTGGCCTCATCGCCCAATACGGAACGCACGTCAGCAGTATGAACAGCCTGCAGGTCAAGCGCCACCTCAGCAATGCGTTGTTGCAGTTCTGCGCTCACCAGGGCTTCCATGGGAAGGATGCCCTGGCGCACAAATTCTACCAGGTGGCCTTCAATGGTCGATGGCTGAAGATTTCGTTCAGCAGCAATGTCTGCCACACTAAGGCCCTGCTGCCAGCGCTGATACGATATGTCGCGGCTGGGAATCTTTTCCTCCCGGGTCCCTCTTTTGGTATCGGCCTCCCTGGCTGTTTTCTCCTTTCGCTTGCGGCGGCCTTCCTTCAGATGTACCTGGCTCTCCAGACCATGTTCCCCGCAATAGCGCACAATAGGCTCCAGGAAGGCCTCTCCAAACTGCGCCACTTTTTGGGAGCCAAAGCCGGTGATCTGCAACAACTCTTCCGGCGTTTGCGGAAGGTACCTCACCAGTTCCTGCAGGGTACCCGAGGAGGCTACCATATATATGGGGCGCTGGTGCTGGGCACAGAGTGCGTCGCGCAGCTGCCGCAGTTCCAGCATCAGCGCCGGATGGTCTGAGGATTCCACCTGCTGCCGGCGGCGGGCGCTGCCGGCATAGGCGGTGCCTGAGAGTTCGGCGATCTGGGCCTTCGACTTGGCCCGCAGCATTTTCACGGTATCGAAACCATGTCGGCAGGCCTCCGCATATTGCTGCCATTGCTTCACCGCCGCCAGCAATTGTCCCAGGGCCTCTTCCAATTCCAGGGCCTGCTCTTCACTGTCACTTACAGCCGGATGGTTGCGAATGGGATCCATCAACCCGGTCAGCTGCTCCCCAAACCATACAGCCGCCTTCTGCACCCGGCCCTGCACCCAGGTATTTTCTTCCAGGGTGGCTTCATTGGCCAGTGGCGCTTCCTGCAGCTGGCGAAGGAACTTCTGCGAGGTATCTTCCAACACCTGGCATTGCTGTAGCAGTTCCTGCCACCAGGGCAGCACCTGGTCGCCAAAACCATGGGGATAAGCATTCAGCACCGCCTGCACACCGGCCAGGGCTTTTTGCAAGGGCACTGCATCAAAAGCCTGCCGCAACAGCTGTTCCTGGAACTGCCGGCGGTGCTGGCCAAAAGCGCGCTGCAGTTCCGTCTCGGGCCTTGCACCCGATGCATATTGCTGCACCCGCTGGTCTACCATCACCGCCTGCAGGGGCACCCTGCTCAGCAGCACCATGCCTTCCAGTGATTTGCAGCGGCTGAGGGCTACATATACCTGGCCCGCTGAAAATGAATACGCGGCATCAATCACGGCATGCTCAAACGTGAGGCCCTGGCTCTTGTGGATGGTAACCGCCCAGGCCAGCCGAAGGGGGAACTGCGTGAAGGATCCTATCTCCTTTTCTTCCACCTGCTGCAGCGACTTGTTGAGGGAATACTGCACATTCCGCCAGGTTTCAGGCTTCACTGATATGGGTTTGTCTTCGCCGGGACATTGCACGGAAATATGATCCGCATCCAGGTCCACCACCACCCCGATCTTGCCATTAAAGAATCGTTTGCCCTGGGCATCATTGCGGAGGAACATCACCTGTGCCCCTGCCTTGATATGCAGGGTTTCATCGGCAGGGTAGTTTTTCTCATTGAACTCACCCTGTACCTCTGCTTTGTAAGACCATACCTGGCCAGGCAGGGCTGCCAGTTCCTGTTCGTTGATGGCATCGGCCTTGCGGTTGTGCGTGCTCAGGGTGATATAATGCTTGTCTTTGGGAGGTTTGAACCCGGGAACAAAGCGGCTGTTCAGGAGATGCAGCCCTTCCGGCGTCAACTGGTTGTTGCGCACCTGGTTCAGCAGGGCAATGAAACGTTCATCGCTCTGGCGGTAAATGGTCTGCAGCTCAATGTACACGGGTGGCTGCTGTCTTATGGCATGGCTGTTGAAGAAGAAAGGGCCATCATAAAATTCGCGCAGGATCTCCCATTCCGGCTCCTGCACTACAGGCGGCAACTGGTACATATCGCCAATAAACAACATCTGCACGCCGCCAAAGGGCTGGCTGTTGTGGCGCACATGGCGCAGCACGGTATCAATGGCATCGAGCACATCGCAGCGCACCATGCTCACCTCATCAATGATCAGCAGGTCGATGCTCCGCATGAGCTCGCGTTTTTCGCGACCATACCGCAGCCTTGCCAGCAACCCCTGCTTTCCGGTGGCGCCGTTATGGTCAGGCGCTGCAGGGCCCGGCACAAAAGGGCTGAAAGGCAGCTGGAAAAAGGAGTGGATGGTGGTACCACCTGCATTGATGGCCGCCACGCCGGTAGGCGCCAGCACCACATGTTGCTTGGGGCAGTGCTCACGCAACTGCTTCAGGAAGGTGGTCTTGCCGGTGCCGGCCTTACCGGTAAGGAAAACAGACTCGCTGGTGAAGTAGACATAGTCATGTGCCAGCTGCAGCATTACATTGGTGGATGATGGTGTGTTCATAGGAAAGGAAAGGTTTGCGTGTTATGAAAACAGGGAAGAACGGTTATCCGAGGTCGTCTACAAACAGGTCGGGATAGAAGCGCGTATTGCCTGGAACATGGGCATAGCCGCTCAGATCAGTGATGCCCTGTGCCTGCAGCACGGC
>JALOMZ010000385.1 GCA_025455205.1 Chitinophagaceae bacterium
GCATAGCAGTCGCAACAGCATATGACCACTCGTAATACTATTCGCAAAAAGCCCTGGAACCGCGTTGACCTCCCTGTGTATTCCGTAAGCAGTATGGGCGTGAAGCCCAATATGCACATCTGCACCTATGTGAGCGCTGTGAGCATGCAGCCCAAGCGCATGATGGTGGCACTGTACGAGGGCACGCAAACACTGGAAAATGTGCAGCAGCATCCACATTTTGTGCTGCAGCTGCTGGCCGCGCACCAGTACCGCCTGGTGAACCAGTTGGGCAAGCAGAGCGGCAGGCAGGTGAACAAAATTGCCCGGCTGGAAAAGAGAAAGCTCCTGAGTAATTGGAACGGGTTCCCCATTCTGCATGAAGCCCTGGCAGTGATGGAACTGAAAGTACATGAACAGCTGCCCGGCGGCGACCACCATCTTTTTGTATGCGATGTGGTGGCCTATAAAAACCTGCATGAAGGACAACCATTAACCACCTCCATTCTCCATGAGCACCGTATCATCCGCATTTGACATTACAGATCCTTCCGCCATTGACCGCATCATGGAGATGGCCTGGGAAGACCGTACACCCTTTGAGGCTATCCAAGTCCAGTTCGGGCTGCCGGAGCAGGCCGTTATACGGCTGATGCGCCAGCAGATGCAACCCGCCAGTTTCCGGCGCTGGCGCAGGCGGGTGCAGGGCCGGGCCACCAAACATGCGGCCTTGCGTTCGGAAGATGTAGACCGCTTCCGCTGCAGCCGGCAACGCACCATCAGCCTCAACAAGATCAGCAAACGCTGATGACACACATGCCTATTTCTGTCACTTCAACATCCCTTCAATCATGTCGCTCCACAGATCCTGGCACCAGACTGAAGAATTCTATAAGCCTTCCCCATGGCCTGTTCCGGAATTCCCTACCGAAATAAATGCCATATGGGATCGGGTGGCCCAAATTGATCCGGCGCGCTACAGCAAAACCCGCAATTTCATCAACGGCAGCGTCACCTATTTGTCTCCCTATATCAGCCGCGGCGTCATCAGCACCCGGCAGGTGTATGAAAGCCTGCTGGCGCGCGGTTTCCGGCTGTACCAGATGGAGAAACTGGTGAGTGAGCTGGCCTGGCGCGACTATTTTCAGCAGGTGTGGCTGGCCATTGGCGACAGGATGTTTGATGACATACGGCAGCCACAGGAAGGCGTGCAGCACAGGTTACTCCCCGCTGCCCTGGCCCATGCAAACACCGGCATTGAGGCCGTGGATGAGGGCATCCGCATGTTGCAGCAAACCGGCTACATGCACAACCACCTGCGGATGTACACTGCCAGTATAGCCTGCAACACTGGACGTGCCCACTGGCCAATGCCTGCCCAATGGATGTATTACCACCTGCTGGATGGCGACCTGGCCAGCAATACCTGCAGCTGGCAATGGGTGGCTGGCTCCTTCAGCAGCAAGAAGTATTACTGCAACCAGGAGAACATCAATAAATACACGGGCAGCAGGCAAGGCAGCAGCTTCCTCCACAAAAGCTATGAAGAGCTGCCGCTGGTGGACGTACCTGAAGCACTACTGGAAACAACGGATTTCTCACCCACAATAACCCTGCCTGCCTGCAGCCTGCCTGCATTGCATGGGCGTGGTAACATCCTGCTGTACCACCATTACCACCTCGATCCGCAGTGGCGCGCCGATGAAGACGCCTGCAGGATCCTGATATTGGAGCCCTCCCACTTCCGGCGTTTTCCGGTGAGCGAAAAAGTGATTGGTTTTGTGCAGCGCCTGGCGTCCAATATCCCCGGCATACAGTTGTATGTTGGTGAAATAGATCAGCTGCTGGAGCAGCTGGGCATGGACCGTGACGAAGCCAACCAGCGGATGATCACGCGGGAACACCCCATGGTGGCGCATTTCCCCGGGCAGAAAGATCCGCGCGAGTGGCTGGCACCTGACGTAACGGGTTTCTTCCCTTCCTTCTTTGCATTCTGGAAGAAAGCCTCACGCTTCTTATAGAACATACTTGCCAGTTCCCGTTTTCCATTGCATATTGCAGGAATCAACCCACCCAACATGCGCATCATCAAAACAGAGATCTACCGCTATTCCATTCCCATGGTGCCTTTTACCATTGCCACCGGCACCATGACCTATGCCCAGAACATGCTGGTGTATATCCACACCGACGAACACCTCACCGGCGTGGGCGAATGCTCGGCCTTTCCCATGATTGCGGGAGAAACCCAGTATACCTGCATGGTGCTGGCCAAAGACTTTGCCGAACTATGGAACGGCAAGGATGCCTCCGACATCTCGGGCCGCCTGAAAGAACTGGACTATTATATTGTGGGCAACCATACCGCCAAGAGTGCGTTCGATATGGCCCTGTTTGACCTGGCGGCCAAGCGCAAGGGCCTGCCCCTGTATAAATTTCTGGGAGGCCAGTATGCCGAACCGGAAAGCGACCTCACCATTGGCATTGATACCGCAGAAAAGATGGCTGCGCAGGCGGTACAATACGTGCAGGAAAAAAAGGCCCGGATACTCAAGATCAAGCTGGGAAAGAACCCGGAAGAAGATATCCTGCGCATGCAGGCCATCCGCCTGGCCGTAGGTAGT
>JALOMZ010000067.1 GCA_025455205.1 Chitinophagaceae bacterium
CCTTGTGCGCCTTCCACAACTCATCGCGGTATTTATCGGCAGCTTTCGCAATCTCACCGGCCCGGACGGCCCGTTCACCGGGCGTTTGATCACGTTCCAGCAGGGCATACTCGCCACTCTCCCATCCGGCATTGCGGTAGTTCCAGGCCCAGAGCCCCACGCCCTTAAAACCACCCGCCAGATATGATAACAGCAATTGGGTCATGGTGCCCTTGTTCACCGTGAAGCCGGCGGTGCCCGCCTGCCCATGCACATCCCAGCCCTTACCGCCACTGAACTGCTGCGGACCACCCGTACTTTCCCAGGTGGCCGCCCAGCCGCCCTTGAACCAGTCGGTGCATAAGGAAGATTGCATATAGATAGGACGTGTTACTTCATAATCCAGCTCTTCATAGTGCCAGGCCAGGTGAATGGATGGATAGAAAGATCCTACTTCTTTCATGGCTTCGGCAATACCTTCCATATCGGTAGCCCGGCTTGCAAAGGGCAGAAACAAGCCCATCTCCCCTCCGGCCCTCACTGGCTGCTCGGGAAAATCGCTCTTAATGTTTTCGCGCACATTACGCAGGTACATGTCGGCCTTGAATCGAAGGATATCCTTCACCTTGCCATATTCACGACCTTCTGACGGGATGATCTCGTTGGTACCGGGCACCACGGTGATGAGCTTGTCGTTGTCAAAATCATCCCAGCTCTTGTAAGGTTCGCCGGCAATACCCACCTCATACTGATTCCAGGATTTTGTCAGCGCGTCAATTGTTTTGTACTTGTCTTTCACCCATTGCCGGAACAGGGGAATATCGTCCGGACGGAGATAAGCATCAGCATGGTGTTCATAGGAGAATGCGGGTGTTCGTTTCGCTTGCTTCCATTTGTCCCAGTGTTTCCAAAGCACCTTATTCTGATACTCCAGCATTTTTGGATGCCGGCGCACCTCGGCCATTGGTGTGCTTTCAGGAATACCCAATTGTTTCAGCAGCACCGGCGTGATGGGCTCCCAGCCGCCTTCGCCATACCAAAAGGGAATGATGCCTTCTTCCAGGGCTATGCGCAGTACTTCCCGTTCGGGCCATTCCGGCGTTCCCATGGTTTGCTTCAGGTTGGTGAAGCCCAGCTGTTTCATCATCCGGAAATGCTTCCGCATGTCTTCTTCGGTACAACCCGCCCAGGGCAGGAACACCACCCCAAATGGCATGGGCGCTATATCCCGGAACTTTTGCTGCATGGGACTCCAGTGGAGTTTGTCGTACAGGGCCGTCAGGTATTCATCGCGGGGATCTGTTGTTGCCTGTGCGTTTGCTTCCCCGATCGAAATTGAGCTGACCATCAACAAAAGGCACAGCACCCTATTTCCAAAATCCATATTATCTTTTTTATATACATTTCGTTTTTAATACAAAACCCGGATATCGGCATTGTGCAGCACATATTTTGGGGCCGTATTGGCAGAGGGTGCCGCCATGATATTGTTGAGGTATCCACCCTGCAGCCTGTTCCCCCAGAACACGCTCATTTCTGTTTGCCGGGCCTTGCTGTAGTCAAACCGGTGGATGCGTTTGGATCCATTCTCAATCCTTTCCGCATGGCGCCAGGATGCGGGGATGGTATCGGTGGCGGGCCAGTTCACCTGCAGGTTGTCAATCACCAGGTTGCGGATGTTATCGGCCACCACGGCAGCCAGGGCGCCGGGCGCCTCAGGATGATCGCTCAGTTTGGGAAACTGACTGCTGCCGGAACCCGCCACCATGGGCCGCGGGTCTTCGATCATAGGATAGCTGAGGCGGATATCGCGCAGCGTCACGTTCTCAATGAGGCCGCCTTCATAGCAGGTCATCAGGATGCGTCCTTCCGTTTCGCAGGTGAAATTGCTGATGGATACATTGCGGATGGCACCGGGCTTGCTGTTGGGCGTGAGGGCATTCACCATCAGCTGGATGGGCCGGTTGAAGATCAGCGGTGCATTGGTATTGGCCACGATATTAGTGATATTGATGCGATCGTATACAGCCCCGTCTTTCACATAGATGCCAATAGCTCTTGACGATTTGTTGATGACGCAGTTACTGAAGGTCACATCGGTCATATCCTTATTGCTCTCTGTACATCCCATTTTGAGGCCTACACAAAGGGTTTCAATCACACAGTTGGTCACCGTTACCCGGTGAACCGTGCGGCTGTCTTCGGTGGTCTTGAGGCAGATAGCGTCATCGCATGTTTTGATATAGCAATCTGAAATGATCACATCGCTGCTGCCGGTGATATCAATGCGATCACTGTTTGGGCTGTAGATATTGTTGTCGATATTGATGCCGTTGATCTTGGCCACATCGCAGTTGTATAGGTGCACATTCCATCCTCCGCCTGTTTTCACTGTCACATCGCGGATGGTAGTGTTGAAGCAGCGGTATATCTCAATCAGCGGACTCACTTTGCGGGGCTTGGGCAGCAACCACCGCGGGATCACCATGTTACCGGCAGCGTCTTTTTCATAGGGTTGCCAGAAAGATTCCCCATTGCCATCGATGGTTCCTTTGCCGGTAATGGATAGGTTGGAACAGGAATCGGCATACAGCAGGTGATAAGGCTGGCGGTCTGCGTTGTGTCCCCAGCGGATGCTGTCGTAATCCTCAATACGCGGAGAGCCCAACAAGGTGGCGCCAGCTTCGATATGAAGCTCCACATGGGAGCGCAGGTGGATAGTGCCAGACAGGTATACACCCGGTGCCGGCAATACCACGGTTCCGCCACCCCTGCGGGCCGCTGCATCCACAGCCTGCTGAATCGCTTTCTTGTCCAGTGTTTTGCCATCGCCGGCCGCGCCATATTGCTTTACGGAGAACACCTGCTGTGCCAAAGCTGATCCTGCAAGGAGGGTGCACCAACACAGCGAAAAGAGAAGAATCCTATACATGAACTTTTTTTTATTTGTTACTCACTGTGCATTTTCTACCTGGCCTTCGTTCCATTCGCCGGAAGTATAGAGCCCGGTTGTTTTTTCCAGCCGAATGAGTTTACCCTTGCCGCCGCTGCCTTTGAGCTGCAGTCCTTCCACCCGCAAGCCATTTACCAGCCGGCTGTTGAGTGCGGATGCCCATTTTGCTTCGCGGCCACGGGCAGTATCCCAGGCCAGCACCACATTGCGTAGGGTGATGTCTTTTGCGTTCTCCAGCCGCAGGATATCCGTAGCCCTTTTGTCGGGCAGGCTTTCGGAAGCCAATTCCAGGCGTACATTCTCCAGCACAATATTTTCCAGGGGGCGGCCTTCAAAACCCCTGATCAGGCTGGTACCCTGGCCTCGGGCCACCACATCGCGCACATAAATATTGCGGATAGTGCCCAGGCGACTGTCAGGATTCCGTTTGAGCAGGATGAACCGGATGGGATCAGCATCGCCCCACCAGTTGAAATGCTTACGGGAGCAGTTGATGATCAGGTTGGTGAAATATACATCTTCCACCAGGGCTCCATCGCGCACCACGATGCTGATGCCGCGATTGGTATTGCTAACGGTGCAGTTGCTGAAGATGATATTCCTGAAATCGCCATGGCTTTCCGTGCCAATCTTCAGGGCTGTGCTTGTGCTCACCAGGGTGCAGTTATTCACCACAATATTCTCACACGGATGGTACACGCCTTTGCGCACGGTGGACTTGAGGCAGATGGCATCATCACCTGTGGCAATGTAACAATTGGCGATGCGCACATTGCGGCAGCCATCTATGTCAATACCGTCGGCATTCACGCCTGCTTCCAGGCTGGTGAGGATGGTAACCCCGTCAATCACCGCATTGCTTGTATTGCCCAGGTGCAGGCTCCAGTCGGGCGATTCTTCCAGCGTGATATCACGGAAGGTGAGTTCACTGGCATTGTTGATATACACCAGCCTGATCTTGGGTTCCGTGGCATAATAGCGTTCCATGGGTATACCGGCCTGCCGGGCATTCTCGGTTTCTGCGGCGATGAAGCCATCCACTTCGCGCAGGGGCTCCCATTTCCTCACCGCCTGGCCATGCAGGCGTCCCTTTCCGAAGAATCCGATGTTGCACACGCTGTCGCCATAGAAAAGGGCCTGCTCATTGGGCAGTGCAGCCTGGTTATCGGCCTGGTATACACCGCTTCGATGTTTGTAGTCATTCGGATTTCGGCTGGCATACAGGGTGGCATTCGTTTCAAAAAAGAAGGAAACATTGCTTTTGAGGTAAAGCTGCCCCGACATGTATTCGCCGGCCGGGAAATAGAGGGTGCCGCCACCCTGCCGATGGCAATCATCAATAGCCCGCTGGATGGCTGCGGTGCTGTTGCTGTCTTTATGGGCTTTTGCGCCATAGTGAAGCACATTGTACCAACCCGGTGCAGGGCCTGGAAGCTGGGCCAGTGCCCCCGGGGCAAGGGTAAACATCAACATCAGGAAAATGCCTGTTCTTCTGAACCAGGCCATTGTGACAGGCATATTCATAGCATGTTGCATAAGTGCAGTCCGGAAGTTCCGTATTTACCTATACACTGGAAAAGCGGGTTTGCCGTACACAGGAAATATCAATCTGGTTGGCACAGGTCCGGAGACCTGCGCCAGTATAGGGACCCGCGCCAGTATAGGATAACAAAAAGCCCTGAAAGGGCGCCATAACCCAGCCTGGGGCAACGCCCCGGGAATATGCGGCAATGATCGATCCCAAGCCCTGAAAGGGCGTAATAACATTCCACCCTCCTGGCGCACCAATTGAGATGCAGGTGGGGCGGATGGATCAAAATTAGCTCCGATAATTTCCAGGGCACAGGTCAGGAGAACGGCGCCGGTACGGTAACGTTGCCAGCAATTCCAGTTCTTCCAGGTGTTCGCGCAGCGGCACCTGGAAGTTCAGATGGACGCCGGTCTCCGACCGGAATGCAATACGATTTGTATTTCTGGTCCTGTCACCAGCGTCCCCGCTGGCGCCCGTGTACAACAGGATGACTGGGCATGCTTCGCATGTGTTTGATTATACCACAGAGAAAGGAGAACGCAGAGGGAGTTTTCGCTGCGCGAAAACAGGGCTGCCACCTCCTACCCTGGTGCCAATGCCGGGCACAGGTCCGGAGACCTGCGCCAGCAATCAGGCAGGCGCCAGAAACTACCATTCAACCTGGTGCCAGCATGGAAATGGAAACTGGATATTATTTTATGGCCTTCCACCGCAGCAGGGCTTCCAAAAAATAGTAATCGGCATAAATGAGGGGCACATCAATCTCCCCGCCATGGGCCAGGCTGCCTACACTGTGTTTGAGCAGAAAGTTGGCATTGGTGCCGGGCTGGGCAAGGTAGTTCGGTCCAGACAGCGAGCGAAGGATATCGCCGGCAAAGGCCGTCATTTTCTTTGCTTCTTTTTTCGGCACATACTGTTTCAGTTCCAGCAAGGCAGAGGCTATCGCGGCGGCGGCAGATGCATCGCGAGGTTGCTCCTGGCCGTTGAACATGGCGGCATTTTTGGTAACGGGTTCAAATCCCGGTGCCCCGGCATCATAATCCCAATAAGGCACTTTATCGTTCGGCAGGCGGGGATGCTGCATGAGGTAGCGGGCAATGCCCCGGGCCTGTTGCAGGTATTTTTCATCCCTGGTTTCGCGGTACATGACGGCGTAACCATAGAGCGCCCAGGCCTGCCCTCTCGACCAGGCGCTTTCATGGGCATAGCCCTGCGCGGTTTCCCTGGCCAGCACTTTTCCCGTTGCACTATCGTAGCATATCACATGATAGGAGCTGTAATCATTGCGGAAGTGATTTTGCAGCGTGGTGTTGGCATGGGTAATGGCTACCTGCCGGAAATAAGGATCACCGGTTACTTTGCTGGCAAAAAACAACAGCTCCAGGTTCATCATATTGTCAATGATCACCGGATAGTAATAAACCGTGCCGTCCTTCCAGCTCTTGAAGGTATTCCATGATTTGATGGTGCCTGTTTTTTCACTGAATCGGGTGCAGAGTGAGCGGGCTGCATCCACCAGTATTTTTTTGTAGGCCTCATCACCGGTAAGCCGGTATCCGGCGCCGTAGCTGCAATACACCATGAAGCCCAGGTCGTGGTGTTCGGTAAAATACTGCAGGGGTTCCAATGCAGCCGTCCAGCGGCGGGCTTCCTGCAGCCAGCGCGGGTCTTTGGTGTATTCATACAGGAACCACATGTTGCCTGCAAAGAATCCACTGCGCCAGTCGTACAGGTTGGCCCATTGCACAGATCCGTCCTTTTTGATGGTCACCGGAATGCGGCTGCTATCAAGAAGCAATGCCGCCATGGTCTGCGTATGTTTTGCTGCCAGCTGGTAAATGTTTTCAACGGATTGGGCCTGCACCAGCAGCCCCCCGTTCAGTACCAAAGCAACCAACAGCACAAATGTCTTAATCGTTCTCATACTTTTCAATTCATCGCTACAAATTTGAACCTGATTCCAACGAACTATCTGTTAAAAAGAAAAGGGGCATTCATAAATGGATTACGAATGCCCCGTTATCAACACTGCCTGCTTCTAAACTGCGTTAATTGCCTGCGTTGGGGTTTATATTGGTTTCATAGGCCGGAATGGGCATGGCAAACTTGTCGCTCTTCCAATCCAGGGGTGCTGTATTGGCACGGTCTCCGGGTGGCACATTGATGCCAACAGCCTGGAGATAGAATACCCGGTCCTGCTCAAAGGCCATTTCCTTTCTGCGTTCAATGTGGATCATGTTCTCCGTGAGATCGGCTGCTGCCACTGGTGTCAGACCGGCACGCTGGCGCACGGCATTCAGGTCGGCCGCTGCACCGGCAAGGTCACCTTGTTTGAAGAGGATATACGCGCGGGAAAGATACAACTCAGCCGAGCGCATCAGCGGAAAGCTGGTTAGGTTGTTGTTGCCGGTTGGCAGGCGGTTGAACTTGTTGCACCAGAGGTATTCCCGGGTGTAGCCGGTGTATTCAGGGCGGGGATCATAACCAGCCGGAATGGCACGCCAGAGTTGTGCCAGACGCTTGTCTGTGCTGGTTAGTACAAAATTGCCAGCGTTGGGTATGGTACCGGGTGGGCGGTTAGCCGGGATATTGGTGATGGTGTAAGCCGAAGGGGTCCAGCCGGTTTCGTTGCAGAAGGCATCGCTGGCCGACAAAATACGACCGCCATTGATGTTGTTGTTGCCCCGGTTGGTAAAGCCCATGTAGGCGCCCTGCACGGTGCCCTTCCACTGCTGCTGCGACGTACTGTACTGCACATACTGCCATACCACTTCACGGCCCCTGGCATTGAGGGCGCCTTTGTTCCAGGCTTCAATGGGATCCTGGGTAAGGGTATACCGGCCACTGTTCAGTACCGTGTCGGCCTGTGCCTTGGCTTTGGGCCAGTCCTTCATCTGGAAGTATACCCGGGCCAGCAGGAAGCGGGCCGCATCGCGGGTGGCCCTGTCCTGGTATTCGATGGGATCAATGCCAGACCTGAACCCGTCGGGCAGCAGGCGGATGGCATTCAGCAGGTCGCTCACCAGCAGGTCGTACACTTCCTTCACGGTAGAACGGCTCTTATTGGGGAAGGGTTCCTTGGAGGGCTCGGTCATCAGGGGTATGGCCTTGGCCTCATTGCCTGCCGTAGCTCCATAAGCAGGGGCATGGATGCGCACCAGGGTGAAGTAGTTATAGGCCCGCAGGAAATAGGCTTCACCTACCAGCCTGTCGGTCCAGGTAGGACCAAATTGATCTTTGAAGGCCCCGTTCTTGGCTACCCAGCCTATCACTTCGTTGCACAGGGCAACAGCCTGGTAAGGACCCTGCCATATGTTACGGTGGATACCCATGTCGTTGCGGGTATTCACCCGGTTGTACAGGTCGTTCTCAGGCAGAACTTCGAGTACCTCGTTCAGCCTGGCGACCGCGGCTTCGAAGCGCCCTTCCTGATAGAGAGCCTGGGCCTGGGTCAGACCTTCGTGGTACATTCCGCCCAGGCGTTGCACCTCCCGGAGTTCACCGTCG
>JALOMZ010000068.1 GCA_025455205.1 Chitinophagaceae bacterium
CGACCTGTCGCGACCCGCGGCTAACGCCCAGGAAGCTGTGCAGTGGGTGTATATGGCCTACCTGGCTGCGGTAAAGGAGCAGGACGGCGCGGCCATGTCGCTGGGCAACGTATCTGCCTTCCTCGACATCTATTTTGAGCGCGACCTGCAATTGGGCCTCATCACCGAAACAGAAGCCCAGGAACTGGTAGACCATTTTGTGATGAAGCTGCGCGTGGTGCGCCACCTGCGGCCCGGCGCATACGACGACATCTTTGCCGGCGACCCCACCTGGGTAACCGAAGCCATTGGCGGACAACTGGCCGACGGTCGTACCAAGGTGACCAAAACCGCCTTCCGCTTCCTGCAAACGCTGTACAACCTGGGGGCCTCGCCCGAACCCAACCTTACCGTGCTGTGGAGCACCCACCTGCCCCAGGGCTTCAAGGAATTCTGCGCACAGGCCAGCATTGACACCAGCAGCATCCAATACGAAAACGACGACCTGATGCGTCATTGCCGCGGCACCGACGACTATGGCATTGCCTGCTGCGTATCGCACCAGGAAATAGGCAAGCGCATCCAGTTCTTCGGCGCCCGCACCAACCTGGTGAAAACCCTCTTGCTGGCATTGAACGAAGGCCGCGAAGAGAAAGACGGCACGCCCATCCTGAAGAATATTCCCGCGCTGCGTGGCGACTACCTCAACTATGAGGAAGTGATGGACAATTTCCGCCTCTGCATGGATGAAGTGGCGCGCGTGTATACCAAAACCATGAACATCATCCATTACATGCACGATAAGTATTATTACGAGCGTGCACAAATGGCCCTGATAGATACCGATCCCGGCATTGACATCGCCTTTGGTGCTGCCGGTATTTCCATCATCGCCGACTCATTGAGTGCCATCAAATTTGCGCGGGTGCGGCCCATCCGCAACGAGGCCGGGCTCACTGAAGACTTTGAAGTGGAAGGCGACTTCCCGATGTTCGGCAATGACGACGACCGCGTTGATGAGCTGGCCCGCGAGGTGACGGAGTATTTCTTCACCGCGTTAAAGAAGCACAAGGCCTATAAGAACGCCACACCCACCATGAGCCTGCTCACCATCACCAGCAACGTGATGTATGGCAAGATGACCGGAGCCACGCCCGACGGACGCCGTGCCGGCGAGCCCTTTGCACCGGGTGCCAACCCCATGCACGGCCGCGATGTGAACGGCGCCATTGCCTCGCTCAACTCTGTAGCCAAGCTGGATTACCGATACGCCATGGACGGCATCAGCAACACCATGAGCCTGGTGCCCAAATCGCTGGGCAGCAGCCGCGCCACCCAGATTGAAAACCTCACCGACCTGCTGGATGGCTACTTCAGCAAGCAGGGCTTCCACCTCAACGTGAACGTGCTCAACCGCGAGATGCTCATGGATGCCTACGAACACCCGGAAAAATACCCGCAGCTCACCATCAGGGTGTCGGGTTATGCGGTCAACTTCGCCCGCTTGTCCAAGAGCCACCAATTGGAAGTGATCACCCGCACCTTCCACGAATGCATGTAATACCTGATACTCCTCCTGCCGGGATGCCCACTCCTTAAGGCAGGAGGAGCATTACATGCTCTTTATTAACGAATCTCCATCCACAGAAGCATGCTACCTGCTACCCATATACGTATACACAGCATTGAAAGTTTTGGCACCCACGATGGCCCCGGCATCCGCCTGGTAGTATTTACCCAGGGATGCCAGTTCCGCTGCCTCTACTGCGCCAACCCCGATACCTGGGATCCGCATGGCGGCCACACCATCAGCATAGATGAACTGGTGCAGCGCGCCCTCAGCGAGAAGCCTTTTTTTGGCCGGCGCGGCGGGGTGACCATCTCCGGCGGCGAGCCCACCCTGCAACGTGTGCCTCTGCTGGAGCTTTTCCGCCAATTGCATGCCTACGGCATCAATACAGCGCTCGACAGCAATGGCCGCCTGCTGAACGATGAAGTGAAGGCCCTGCTGGAAGAAACCGACTACCTGCTACTGGATGTGAAACACATCAACAACGACATCCATAAAAGGCTTACCGGCGTAAGCAACGAGAGTGTGCTGCAGGTGGCAGCCCATCGCGAAAGCACCGGCAAACCCATGTGGCTGCGCTATGTGCTGGTACCGGGCTGGACCGACCAGCCGGAATACCTCCATGCTTTGGGCCAACACTTTGCCGGATACCGCAGCATCGAGAAACTGGAGATACAACCCTACCACCGCCTGGGTGTACATAAATGGGCGGCCCTCAATATGCCTTATGAACTGGAAGAGGTACAACCGCCACTGCGCGAACAACTCAGCGAAGTAGCAGGCATCTTCGGGCAGTATTTCAGGGAAGTAGTTGTAAACTGAGAAAACCGTTTTTAGTTTTTGGTTTTTGGTTGAGCATGCAGGAAGGTTCAATGCGTGGGAATATCTTGAGCGTTTGAGGTTTGATGTTTGATGTTCGAGGTGCTTTATGCGAGGCTGTTCATTTTCGGCTAGCTGTTTGTTGTGCAGCATTTGCTGATTCCCATAACCTATTTTTCATTTCCTTTTTTACCTGCAAACGGAACTCCCTGCAAACTGCCAACTGCGAACTGCAAATTGACTTTCCTATGGCCTATTCCCTATTGCCTTCTTATGTTTTTGATTTGTTGCCTGACGGTAGGCAGGTTTTTGGTTAGGCTTCATCCTCCCCAAAAGGGATCAACACCCAGATTGAAATCAGAAACAACAAACTTGTGAACCTGCGAACCTGTGAACTTGCGAACTTGTGAACCTGTGAACTTGTGAACTATCGAACGCTAACAAAAAATCATTGATCTTTGCCCTTCCGAAGCCTGAACTTTGGAACTTTTGAACATTGAACGCTTGAACTATTAATCCCTGCCATATGGATCTGAAAGCACAATTTGAAGCCGCCGTAGCCGCCAGCAAGCAACTGACTGAGCGTCCCTCCAACGATATCCTGCTGCAACTGTACAGCCTCTACAAGCAAGCCACCGATGGCGATGCGCCGGCCGAAGGCCCTTCCAACATGTTCGATTTTGTAGGCAAAGCCAAGCACAATGCCTGGGCTGCCCTCAAGGGCAAAACCAGCGATGCCTGCATGCAGGAGTACATTGACCTGGTGGCGAAGCTGAAGGGCTGAAAAAAAAGGGAACTGCGCCGTACCTGCTTAGAAAAGCAGTCGCATTAAGCACAGGATGCGCATGGCATTGCCCCTGCTGCCATCATAGTTTTCTTTCAGTCCTACCAATACTTCCGTACCCGCGGTAAAGTATTTATTGAACGCATAGGTGGCATTGGTGGCGAAGTAGGAACTGCGCCGGAAAATGTTATTGGTGGACGCAGGTTGCTGCTGGTGCAGGTAACTGTACACAGTAGTTACGGACCACCGCTTATTATACACCGCGCTGAACGAGGCATACCCTCCATAATACATCAGTGTTTCGAGGGTAACGCTGTCTTTGGGAAAAGCCTCATAGCCCAGCCCGCCAAAGTCGTTCACAGATCCTTGTGTTCCCTCACCAACAATAGCAAACAGGTTGAACACTTTCTTCTTCCAGGCCTTGCTGCCCGATTTCCCTTTATCTGGCAGGTTTACCTGAAAAGAACTGGTAGCGCCCCAGGTGGGCAATTTTTTGCGAAAGGAGTACAGGGAATCTGTGTACATAATGGGCTTGTATACTACGGATGCCGTCCAGTGTCCGGCGCCGAATTGCCACTTCGGTTTCAACACCAGTTCCGGAAATGCGGATTTCAGCGCCTGTGCGCCGGGCAGCGGCGTATAATCTGCCTTGGGCTCTTCAATGGCCACCAGCACGTTCCAGTTATCTGACACCTGTTTATTCCAGCTGATCTGTGCCACGCGGGAGGCGGGCATGGAGTTGGGTCCTTCCAGGTCGAGGGTATTGGGTGCGGCATTTACATCGCCAAAATTGGTCCAGGTTTGACCAATCACCAGGTTGTTGATCTTGAGGTAGGCATGGCGCAGACGGAAATAGGCATTCTCGCCGCGGGTGCTGCTCAGAAAGTCGGCTTCCAGAAAAGCAGTCACCTTATTCAAGGCCTTGGGGAAATTGAATCCAAACCCCAGGCGGCTTTGGTTGGCCGACATATGAAACCGCCTGAACTTGATATCGGTAACCCGGGTGGTGGGGATTTCAGACGTAACGAAGAGATCGTTGTTGAATACATTGTTATTGTCAAAATAAAAGGCAGGCTGGATGAAACCGGAGATCTTCAGATCGGCAAACTCAGTGGTGAGGGTGGGCTTGCTGGAAGGCTGGTAAATGGTATCCAGCATACTATTTCGCTTCAGCGAATCAAATTCCGTTTGCGCCATCAACGGCTGTAGTATTCCCATTACTGCCAGCAGCAGCAGGAATGAATACGGCCTGCACTTCCTGGCCCCATGTCTGATCATGCCATCCGGTTTCAGCATCGCTATGATATATCTGTGCAACATGTCCTGGTTATATGTTTAAAATAATTCCAACAGTGGCTGCACCCATAACTCCCCCACCCAGGCGATGATAAGCAGGTACACCAATAATGCACCCGCAATAAACCACCGGTAATAGCGACGCTGCAGCATATCAAAGAACTGCACGCGGGTCCACCACAGGTATAGCACCACTGCCAGCAGCAATGTTCCGTGCGCCATACCGCTCAAGCCGGCTTTTTCACCGGCCAACAATATGGGCACAAAAAGCACCTGGATCAGGGAAGCACCGCAGAGGCTGAAGCAGTTGAAAATGACGATTTCCGGAAAAGAAAAACCAGCGCGCCGGAACAAAAAACTGTCGCCCACACTGCATATCAGGCATATAAAACCCAGGCGGATGGCAAAGAACTTGTGCGCCACCATCGCGCTTTCTTCCTCCAGCCGGTCTAAACGCACCCCGGCAAACGCCGTGGAAATATGGAAATAGGCGTACAATATGGAACAGAGGCCTGCCGACATAATGAGCAACAGTACCGGGTTGTAATGCGGCTTACGTTTTCCCATGAGGTATTCCCTTACCGCATAGCCAGGCCGGCGGGTCAGTTCCCACAGGGTAAAAAACAGACCGTCATCCACATGAAACATGGCATGGGGCAACTGGTGTGCCAGTTCATGCCAGGTAATACGATGCACATCGGACCGCTGGCCGCAATGGCTGCAGAAATTTCCGGCGAGCGGGTGACCGCAGTTTTTACAGGATGTATCCATAGGTTCCATCATTGCCTGGCCTTCGTGGTCTGTGCCGGAATGGCCATTACTTGTGTATGGGCGAAACATGGCCGCTGTAGGAAATGGGTTGCCGGTCGTTGGAAGTCACATCCAGTGTGGCCGAGCCATCGTCAAACACCGTCAGATTCATAGCACCCACATTACGTTGATCTTTGGGTTTAATGGTAATGTTCCACCCACCTTTCTTTCTGTCGGCTGAATTGTATTCAAACTGGGTAGACCTGAACTTGATCCCTGCGTCATCGCTGTTCATGGAAGCCTGGTATACCCTGCCCATATAAGGGAGGTCACAGGAAAGGGTATCATGCGCCAGTTTCAGGGTATAGCCGCCGGTCATAGTACGCTGCCCTCCTTTTGAGGGCCTCACCATGGTTACTTCAAATTGATACTGACGAGCGGCCACCGCCGCGGCAATGGCATTCTCGCCCGATGATTGAGCCTGGATGCCTGGCGCACCAGCCACGATGAACATAAAAAACAACAGGATGCGGGTAGCAATCATGGCAAACTGATTTTTCAGATTTTTTAGGTTGTTAATCAAGTCTATATCTGCAGGAAATCATTATCACGCTTCAGTGCCTAAAACTGCTTATTCAAATTGTGATATTCGATTTTTTCCATATAAGGGAAGTAGGGCAAAATCTCAATGAGTTCCCTTGTCTTAGACTCGTCAACATCTTTAAATATTATAACAGCGTCCTTTTTCGAAACCGAAATAAAAAAGCTCTCCAAAATGCCTTGCTGTTTCCATTGGTTTACAAACTCCATTTCCATTTTCGGAAGCTCCGGATTACTTTTGATTGTTTCAATTCCGCTGTCTGAAAGTGTGATCAACACAAGGATTCGGTTCATGCTCTTTGTTTTAGAGATTAATGATTATTACGATTCAACGCATTGTGCTATTAGAAAATGTAACCCGGCTACAACCTTCCTCCTGTTTGAGTTTCGACAAGCTCAACATGACCGGAAGGTGTCAGCATGAGCTCAGTTCACCCTCAGGCATCGAAGGGTCTAAGGCTACATCCATAAGCACTTACAGGGGTAACAGCAATACAGTCTACAATTAATTATGCTTTGGCTTCATGATTAGGCTTTTTTGGAAAGTCCTGGTGACCAATGCACCGATGGCGATGCAGCAACAGGTACGGTATACTGATTTTGCAGATTATGGAAGCGGACTTTGTTTTCGGTTTACTTCGGGCGCAAGTCTTTTGGGCCGGGCGGCCTGGTTGAACTGCTGGTTTTTTACCTGAGACCGGTCGCGCTGTTGCTGCTGCCGGTCCAATTCCCGTTGCTGTTCATTGTTCACCGGCGCCGGACGCGGAGAACCCAGTTGCTGCCATCCGTTACCGGCTTCTTTGCGGAACACATTGCCCGACTTGTCTGCCAGCACATTGTTGGGTCCGCCCGGTGATGGCTTTACCTGGCTGTTGGTTGGGGAAGGCCTGGCACCTGCCCCATTACCCGTTCGCTTTATATCGGCATTGCTCACGCCCTTTCTTCCGGCATAAATATTATTGGAGCGGTCAATGTTGATGTTCACATCGCCGCCAATGATCACCGGCGGCCTGCCACCATAGATGCCGCCGCGGTACCGGGGATAATAAGGCGGGCGGTACATGGGTGGTCCCCAGATGCCATAGCGATGCCCGTAATACGCGTGAAAATGAAAGAAGCCTGCACTGTAGTGAAATCCGATGCTCCAGCCTGTAAAAGGATTGTAGTGCACACTGAAACCATAGGTCACCGGCCTGGGATAGTATACATGCACATACCATGGCGTGTAGTAATAGCCGGTACCATACACTACCACCGGACCATACACGTATGCGCCCAGGTATCCCGGCGTGTATCCCACATACACAAACTGCGGCGAAGTTTCGTAGATGTATACGTATTTGACATTGTAAGCTGCACTACCCGGCGGAATCTTGTCAACGTCTTCGGGCCGGGTGTCCGACACTTTCCAGGGGCCGTTGGGCAGGTCGGCCTGAAACCAGATGGCATTGTCGAGACAGTAATACTTATTGCCCGATTTGATCACGGTGGCTGAACTGTTGCGGGCCAGCAGCAGGGATGTTCCGGCAATGGCATCAAATTGAGGGGTACCGTCATAGGTAACAGTGCAGCTGGCCGTATTGCGGTCTACCTTGGCTGTTTGCGGAATCTGAGCGTCAACAATTGCATCGTGGGCGGCATCGGTACCAGGCACACTGGCTAGCACGGCATCCTTGTCAGATCCGGGCGGTATGCGAGCAAAGTCGGAAGGCAGATCATCACCAGCCACAAATTGAACCTACCGGTGTGGCTAGAAGTGTTGAGCGGCAACAGCAGCGACAAAGAAAGCTTTTCGCAAAGCGTAAAAGCGTACTGTGAGCATTTGGCAGGCGGGAAAAGGCCTACTTTGTAATGGATAGTGCCGGATACGGCGAAAACAGCCTGAAAGAAATGAAAGACATGCTGTGGTTGACGCGGGTACCAGAAACGCTGGCGGAGGCCAAACGCCTGGTCAAGGAAACCACCCAGGCTGAGATGGTAGAACTGGAGCCGGGATACTTTGGTAAAGAGGTAAAAAGTGAATATGGAGGGGTAGCCCAGCGTTGGTTGGTGGTATTTTCACAAGCGGCCAGTGAACGCGAACTCAAGGCGCTGGAAAAAGCACAGATCCGAGAGCAAGAAGCAGCCGAAAAGCAGTGGCGCAAAGTATGTCAGCCGGTTTTCAATTG
>JALOMZ010000069.1 GCA_025455205.1 Chitinophagaceae bacterium
GTATATCCTGTTTGCCACAGTAAATGGCTCCTTCATGCAGCGCTTTGGCGCCCACATGCTGTTCCTATATCCGGAATACCTGGATAAGGTAACGGCCCTTAGTACTTTTATGGTGGGTGGTGGCTATGGGGTATTTGTGATGTGCTGGAATATTACCACCTTCATTCTGTTCAGCCGCTATTTCCGCTTTCTCGCTGCCACCACGCAGCCCTTCCTGAAGTATTGCATCAATAACAGCATACTGCCCATCCTGTTTCTCGTTTTCTACCTCGTGAAGGCGGTGAGCTTTGCCTATTATCAGGAATTGCTCAGCATCCTGCAGATCCTGGCCCTAAGTGGCGGCTTTCTGGCAGGTTTTGCTTTTGTGATTGCCATCAGCTTCCTGTATTTTTTTGGTGCAGACCGTACCATTTACCGGCGCATGCCGGTGCAGGCCCGACAGTCGCTGGCCAGAAAGCGGGGACGGAACGGCGGCACAGAACGCAGCAGCCGCATCCGCATCGACTGGTACCTGTCTGCCACGCTTCGTCTGCGGCAGCCACGTAATGTTTCTCACTACGACACGCGATTCCTCGAAAGCATTTTTGGTCAGCACCACCTGGCAGCCATTTTCTCGGTGCTGCTGGTGTTTGCAGGCCTTATCGCCGCCGGCTTTTTCCAGGACAGTATCTACCTGCAGCTGCCCAGTGCCGGCAGCATCATGGTATTCTTTGCCATCCTGATTTCTGTAGCCGGCGGATTTGCCTATTTCCTGAAAGCCTGGGCCATCCCAGCCAGCCTGCTGTTTTTGGCCGGGCTGAACTTCCTTTACCAGCGCGACATCCTGGATCCGCGCAACAAGGCCTATGGCATCAATTATAAAACCAGCGAGAAGCCTGCCTATAACCATGCCGCATTGCTGGCAGCCAGCAGCCCCGAGGCCATGCGGGCCGATTCCCTGCAATACATTGCGATGCTGGAGCAATGGAAGCGCCGGCAGGGTGCAGACAAACCCACCCTGACCCTGATTGCCGTTAGCGGCGGCGGCACCCGCTCAGCAGCCTTTACCATAAATGTTTTGCGCACCCTGGACAGCAGCAGCGGCTTTCAGCTGATGCCCAGTGCCTTTCTGATCTCCGGTGCCTCCGGCGGGGTGCTGGGAGCGGCCTGGTACCGCGAGCTGTACCTGCGCCGGCTTAAAAAGGAAATTGCCAGCCACACCGAACGAGGCTATACCGATGCCATTACCCAGGACCTGCTCAACCCCATCTTTTCCTCCATTGTTACGCGCGACCTGCTGGCACCGGCGCAGTTCTTTAGGTACAACGATAAGCGCTATGTGCGCGACCGGGGATATGCCTTTGAGCAGAAGCTCAACCGCAACACCTATGGCTGGATGGATAAGAACCTGGGAGACTATGCGCAGCCGGAGGCGGAAGGCAGGATCCCGGTGTTGCTGGCTTCCGCCGTAATCACCCGCGATGGACGGAAACTGTGGATGGCCAACCATCCCGTTCGCTTCCTCACAAGGCCGCGCCTAATGCATGATCAGGGCAGGACAACCTACCCCGACGGCATAGATATAAAAAGTTTCTTTTCGGGCCAGGATCCCGGCGGGCTGCGGTTCCTATCGGTGCTGCGTATGAATGCCACTTTCCCCTATGTACTGCCCAATGTCTGGCTTCCCACCCAGCCGGTAATAGACGTGATGGATGCGGGTTTCCGGGATAATACCGGGCTGGAAGCTGCCATGCGGTTCCTGCATGTTTTCCGGTCATGGATCCAGGCCAACTGCGGACAGGTGTTGCTGTTGCAGCTGCGCGATAAGCCGGAAGGCGGATGGGATACCCCTTACGAGAGCGACAATATTCTGGACATTGTAACCAAACCGGCCCTGCTCACCCAAAACAACCTGTTCCGCTTTCAGGAATACGATCAGTTGAGGCAATGGGAATGGCTTCAGGCCGAAATGGGACCCTTGCTGAAACGGGTGGTATTTGAATACCGGCCGGCCAAAGGACAGGAAGGTGCCTCCCTGAGTTTTCATCTCACGCGCCGTGAAAAGGAAGACATTTTGCAGTCACTGCTGTTGCCACATAACCAGCGGTCCCTGCAACAGGCCCGGCAACTGCTGCAGCCAGCTGCTAAGGCACCAGCAGGCGAATAGAACGCGGGGCAATCCGGAAGCTTATCTCCTCTTCAGCAGGTACAGGGTCGCCATCTATATGCAGAGGTGCATACTGCAGGTTACGCACCTGTATGTTCCTGGCCTGAAAATACAGCACGTGGCGCTTGCCCAATTTATCGGCAAGGCTGCGCAGGCGGTTGTTGCCGCTCACCTGGCGAAGCAGGGCAAAAGGCAGTTCAGCCTTGGGCATTTTCTGCACGATAACAATGTCCAGCATCCCGTCGCTGATGCTGGCCAGTGGCGCAATGGTAACATTGTTGCCATACTGGTTGCTGTTTGCCACGCTGATGAAGAAAGCATCGGTGAAGAAAGAGAAATCGTCGATGCATACTTCGAACTGGTAGGGGTGCGACTTGAAAAACTGTATGAGTGCCTGGCGGGTATAGGTCATAAGCCCCCGCCGTTCCTGGCGGGCAAAGCGTTCGGCAACGGCCGCATCATAGCCCAGACCGGCCAGCATGCAGGCAAAATGCCGGTTCACCGCAAAGCTGTCGGTTTCAGCGGTCTTGCCTGCCCGAACTACCTGGTAAGCAGCAGCAGGCCGCATGGGAATGCCAGCGGCCCTCGCCAATCCATTACCACTACCCACCGGAATAATGCCCACACGCGCAGAGGTACCACGGGCGGCATGGGCCACCAGGTTTACCGTACCATCACCGCCACACGCAATGAGGTCAGTGGCAGTAAATTCTTCAGCCATATGCTGCAGGGCATGTGCATTGGTGTGCCTTGAGGTCTGGTAAATCCTGTACTCAAAGCCATCTTTCTCTGCCTCCCGGGTAAGGTACCCTTCCAGGTCTTTCTTGGACCGGGTGCCGGCGATGGGATTGATCACAAAAAGTATGCGCCTCTTCATATTGCAATGAGGTAGCAAAGGTCCTGCATAAGGTCGAAGGCCTTGGGCCTCAAATCAAAAAGTAATGACAAATTTCAGAACGCCCGCCTGTCTACACAGAACGGCCGACCAATCGCCGGCGCGGCGTGATAGAAGATCTGCCCTATTTTTAATATAGCCTTTGAATACAGGCCATGTCTATGCCATCCATCCCGCCCATTATACCGGCCCATTCACATGTTTACCTGGAAGGTCCCAAAAGCCGGGGCTATGAACTGGCCTTTGCCTGGCGGGTATTCCTGCAGTTCATCAGAGGATTCCGTGCGCTTCACTTCATGGGCCCCTGCATCACGGTATTCGGTTCCGCAAGGTTTACCGACGGCCATCCATGGTACGAAGCGGCTGAATCCTTTGGGCAGGCCATTGCCCGCATGGGCTTCACCACCATGACTGGCGGCGGCCCCGGCATCATGGAAGCAGCCAACAAGGGGGCTTATGAACACGGCGGGCAGTCCATTGGCTGTAATATCAGGCTCCCCTTTGAGCAAAAGCCAAACCCCTACCTGCATAAATCAATTACATTTGAACATTTCTTTGTCCGAAAGGTATTGCTGGTGAAATACTCATATGCCTTCATCATCATGCCCGGAGGCTTTGGCACCATGGATGAGTTATTTGAAACGCTTACCCTGGTGCAGACAAAGACCATTACGCCCTTTCCGGTGGTGCTTTTTGGCCGGGAATACTACTGCGAGCTCTGGGACTACCTGGAAACAATGGAAAAGGCAGGCACCATCAGCAGGCAAGACCTCAGCCTCCTGCTACTCACCGACAGCGTAGAGGAGGCCATGCACCATATAAGCAGTTTCGTGACCAGCCACTACCAGTTAAAAGCACGCAAGAGGAGGTGGTGGCTTTTTGAGAAGCGGTAAATACACATTATTGCCTGAAAGGCTGCAAATTGCACACTGAAAAAAATATGCAATGGGCCACTTTCGCATCATTACCCTTGTTACAGCCATGATCCTTGGAACAGGCATGGTCAAAGCGCAGTCCTCCTATTCCGGCAAACGCGCGCTGGAGCTGAAGCTGGGCTATGGTATTGCGCCGGTGCAAAATATGAATGATGATTTCAGCACCAGCCTGGTGCCCGACCTGGCAGATCCCGGTTATGTTTCGCTGAAGAAAGACGGCAGCGGCATGTTCAGCGCCGGCCTGCGCTACCAAACGGCCTCCCGCTTCGGATTTGGCCTTGACATGGTATATGGTAAAACCACCACGGAATATGTGTACAACACCACCCTCATCAGCAAGACGGTGGAAAGCCAGTGGTTCACCCTCATGGCCAGGGCCAGCTATACCTATTACCTGAACGAGATCAATCTGCCCCATGTGGAATTGTACGGCGCCGTGGCTGCAGGTTCATCCTTCCGGGATGCCCGCAATGAAGACGGGAAAACGCTCAATAGCAGCCACCTGGCCTACCAGATCACGCCCCTGGGCGTGAGGTCGGGCCGGAAAATTGCCATATGGGCCGAACTGGGCTATGGCTTCAAAGGCCTGGTGAATGCAGGCCTCAGCTGGAAGTGGTGAGACTTGCCGTACGGCTTATTCCAGCACCGGTCGCAACCAGCGTTCGGCGAATTCAAGGGGTTCTCCCTTGCGGCGGGCATAGTCTTCCAGCTGGTCGCGCTGGATCTTGCCGATGCCGAAGTACTGACTCTGCGGATGACTGAAGTACCAGCCGCAAACCGATGACGCCGGATACATGGCCAGGCTTTCAGTGAGCGTTATGCCAGTGGCCTCTGAAGCCTGCAGCAATTCGAACAGCTTGTATTTCTCCGTGTGGTCGGGGCAGGCCGGATAGCCAGGAGCCGGTCGGATGCCCACGTATTCTTCGCGGATCAATTGCTCATTGGTCAGCTGCTCGGAAGCCTCGTAACCCCAATACACTTTGCGCACCTGCTCGTGCAGGTATTCGGCAAAGGCTTCGGCCAGGCGGTCGGCCAGTGCCTGTAGCATGATCTTGTTGTAGTCATCGTGCTGGGCTTCAAAAGCGCTGATATGGGTTTCAAGTCCCTGGATAGTAACGGCAAAAGCCCCGATATGATCCCCCTCGTGCGGTGCAATGAAGTCTGCGAGGGAATAATTGGGCTGACCGGCCGCCTTCTGTGCCTGCTGCCGCAGGAAATTCAGGGTAACCGGCGTGCCGTCTTTTTCCACCACCACATCATCGCCGGCATTGCGTGCGGGCCAGAATCCAATCACGCCTTTGGGTGTAAGCCAGTTTTCTGCTGAAACCCTGTCGAGCAGGGCGTTGGCATCCTGGTACAATTTGGTGGCTTCGGCCCCTACCACTTTGTCGGTGAGGATATCCGGAAAATTGCCATGCATTTCCCAGGCAATGAAGAAAGGCTTCCAGTCGATATACTGCCGCAGGGTTTCAATGCTCACATTATCTATCGGCCGGCTGCCGGTGAATGTTGGGGCCGGCGGCAGATAGCC
Organism: Chitinophagaceae bacterium; assembly: GCA_025455205.1. Classification (GTDB taxonomy): domain Bacteria; phylum Bacteroidota; class Bacteroidia; order Chitinophagales; family Chitinophagaceae; genus Phnomibacter. The sequence continues at coordinate 5,508 of JALOMZ010000069.1, forward strand.
CTCCCAATGTATGGATGCTTTATTGGCTTGCGCCTCCTGCAATGCCAGGTAGTTCTTCGACACTTTTTTGGCATGGAAGCTTTCAGCGAGCTTATCATATTCACTACGGATATTGTCGAGGAAGTGCTGCTTCGTTTCATTGTTCAGCAAGCTGCCGGCTACAGTTACACTGCGACTGGCATCCAGCACATGCACCACGCCATGGTCGTATTGCGGGGCAATTTTTACGGCCGTATGCATGCGGCTGGTAGTAGCACCACCAATCAGCAGGGGTTGTGTCATGCCCCGGCGTTTCATTTCATGCGCTACATGTACCATCTCATCGAGTGATGGCGTAATAAGACCTGAAAGGCCGATGATATCGGCGCCATATGCCTGTGCTTCATCCAGTATTTTGTCGGCGGGCACCATTACGCCAAGGTCTTTGATTTCATAGCCATTGCAGGCGAGCACCACGCCTACAATATTTTTACCGATGTCGTGCACATCGCCTTTTACTGTGGCCAACAGAATTTTGGCAGGACCTGTTCCATTGTCAGGGCCACCCTCAGCCAGCAGCTGCGCCTTTTCGGCTTCGATATAAGGCGTTAGAACAGCAACAGCTTTCTTCATTACCCTGGCACTTTTTACAACCTGTGGCAAAAACATTTTACCGGCGCCGAAAAGGTCTCCCACGATGTTCATGCCATCCATCAACGGGCCTTCAATCACATCCAATGGGCGAGGGTATAACTGGCGGGCTTCTTCGGTATCCTCTTCCACATAATCGGTAATGCCGTTGATGAGCGAATGGGCGATACGCTTTTCAACAGGCTGCTGTCGCCAGCTATCGTCCTTCTTTATTTCCTTACCCTTCGCTTTAACGGTCTCCGCAAAAGCGATCAGCTTTTCGGTGGCCTCATTGTTGGTGTTGTTGCGGTTCAGGATCACATCCTCGCACAAATGGCGCAGGGTGGGCTCAATCTCATCATACACCACCAGCTGGCCGGCGTTCACAATGCCCATGTCCATGCCCGCACGAATGGCGTGGAACAGGAATACGCTGTGCATGGCTTCGCGCACATGGTCATTGCCCCGAAAGGAGAACGAGAGGTTGCTCACCCCACCACTCACTTTGGTCAGCGGCATCAGCTGTTTGATGCGACGGGTGGCGTTGATGAAATCAACCCCATAGTTATTGTGTTCTTCCAGGCCGGTGGCAACGGCAAAGATGTTGGGATCGAAGATGATATCCTGCGGATCAAAGCCCACCTGCTCCGTAAGGATTTTATACGCCCGGTGGCAGATCTCCACTTTGCGGTCTTCGGTATCGGCCTGGCCATTTTCATCAAAAGCCATCACAATAACGGCAGCGCCGAAGTCGTGGCAAATATGTGCCTGCTCTATGAACTTATCTTCTCCTTCCTTGAGGGATATGGAGTTGACAATGCATTTGCCCTGCACGCATTTCAGACCCGCTTCTATGATCTCGAATTTGGAGGAATCGATCATAACGGGGATGCGGGCAATATCGGGCTCGCTCTGCAGCAGGTTGAGGAAGGTAACCATGGCCTGTTTTCCGTCGAGCAGGGCATCGTCCATGTTCACATCAATAACCTGGGCGCCGTTCTCCACCTGCTGGCGGGCCACGCTGAGGGCTTCCTCATACTTCCCCTCGCGGATGAGGCGGGCGAACATCTTGGAGCCGGTAACGTTGGTGCGTTCACCTACGTTCACAAAATTCGTTTCCGGGCGAACCACCAGGGGTTCGAGGCCGGAGAGGCGGAGATATGGTTTAATAATGCTTGACATATGTTTTAACCACAGAGGAGAGGGAGGCCGGCACAGAGGTACACAGTGCAATTCAGTATATCAGCCTCCGTATCCCATCTTTTAAATGTTTAGTATGAAAATTTAGCAGAAGTCCCACCCTACAACCTGACAGTTTCAAATAGGTAAGCACCTGCGCTATATGAACATCTGTTATTGATTCCACTGCTTTTGTTTCTACCACCACTTCTCCTTCCACCAACAAGTCTATTCTGTACCCAACATCCAGCCTAACCGACTCATAGATCAACGGCAATCCTTTCTCCTTTTCTGTGTACAGCCCTGATTTATTCAATTCATAATAGAGGCATTCTTTATAGCTGGACTCCAGCAAGCCTGGTCCAAGAGAAGTGTGAACTTTGAATGCGCATCTCAGTATTTCTTCGGTCAACTGATTTATCTCATCCATAACTCTCCGTGAGTCTCTGTGTGAACCTCTAATCCCTCTGTGGTTAATTCCCTCCTTTCCTCATAACCCTGCTTCCACCCTCGGCAGCTCCCTCGGCTTCAGGCCCTTCACGTGCTGCGCAATGTGGCGAATGTGATCGGGTGTGGTGCCGCAGCATCCGCCTACAATGTTCACGTATCCTTCGCGTGCCCAGTCTTCAATGAAGTGGGCGGTCTGGTGGGGTTGCTCA